>CALWPF010000003.1 GCA_944383355.1 uncultured Clostridia bacterium | reverse complement strand
AGTTTTTCGTGGAGCTTTCTTCCCGTGTTGTTTTTCCGTTGTTATTTCAGTAGTTATTTTTTCATTGTAAATAATTTCAGCATCGTCAATAAGACTTGCAATATCTTTCATAATCGAAACTGCATCTTCTGGCTCAATATTAAAAAATTCTCTTTTGGGATTGATTCGTTTATCAGGTGCAAGTTTACCAATAAGTCTATGTATCATATGTTCTGCTTGTTTGTATTTAGCAGTTTTTAATACTGCATACATTTCAAAGGATAAGGGTATTCCTGTTGCTTGTGAAAGTTCCCAAATTCTTCTATCTAAATTGTCTGTTTGCCCAATCTTTACCCAATTTTCTTTGAAACAAGGGTTGGTTAAAATATAAACAAAACCTTTCTTTTCCATAAAATAAAAGTGCCTCCCAAACGGAAGGCACAGTCTATCCAAGAACAAACCTTCCAATTGTTGCGACACAATTGAACCCAAAGGGTGTGGAAGAATTTGTATGAATAGCAAAAAAATCTTTCACTCTTTGGGTATAAATTATTCAATTGTGTCGCAACTTTATGATAGCACTTTTTTTAAGATAAGTCAACAAATGTTGAATTTTGTTTATTATTCTTTAATTAAGTCATAAAAAAACTTTATTTTTTCATAATAATAGTCAGTAAATTTTATATTTCCTAACTTTTTACATATAACTATAAATACAATATTTTTAAAGAAACAATTTAGTTTACAAATTTCAATTGGATTAAAAACATCTTTTTGAGTCTCTCTTGGATGAGTTAATGAATTCCTTGTTGCTATTATTTTTTTGATAAAGCTACTGTCTCGTTTCAATATACTTGGTTTTATATTATAGTAAACTCCATTGCCAAATTCAAATATAGCTAAAATTTTTTCTTTTAAAGGGTTATCAATTAAGCCTATAATTTGTTGTGGCAAACTGTCTTTTTGTTCGGTTGACAATTCTTTACTATCTTTAATAATTTTTTTAAATTGTTTAAAAGTTTCTTGAAATTTTTCTGTTTTATCAATCTTATCAAAAAATTTATTATAAATATATTCAATCAAGGCTACCCATTTAGTAAACTCTGTTGCACTTGGCAACTTTTCTTTGTTTTGTAAGCAGGTGTCATAATAAAGTCTAAAAACATTTTGAAAAAACATTTTTTCTTTATAGATATAGTCTAGCAGACTTGTTAAATCTTTTATATTTCTATTGCTCAACGCATACAAAGCAACATCTTGTTTTGTAATATCTTGCGATATATTTAATTCGATTTCCTTCTTGTTTTTAATAAAGATTAAAGAGTTATAGCTAAACTTATTATTACTACAAAATGATAAAAAAGTTATAAAATAATTTAAGTCATCTATTGCATTAAAAATTTCTGTTGGCTTTCGGTATTTAAAATCCAATGTTGTTTTTGTTGTAACATCTATAAAGTCATAGCTTGATTTTATAGGATGCCATATTTTCGCAATTAAATCAAAATTAGGCGTGTGAAATTGAAAAGATTCAATATCTTTGTTGATATCATTTAATTTTATGTCAAAGTTGTATCCAAGAGTTTTTGTCGAAAAAAACAAGTTAAGATTATTAAAAGAAACTGTAAGACAATTAATCTTTTCATTAATAGGAGACTCGCTAAATAATCCCACCAATAATTTGCTTGAAAAAAATTTATATACAATAAAATCTCTGAAAAATTGAAATGTATACCTATGAATCTCATATATTGTTCCTATGTCTTTTCCAAAAACTATGTATACTTTGCTTTGATATGGCAATTTATTAATCAAACTATCCATTGATTTAAACTTTATTTCATATTCATCTCCAACCTTATTTAAAACCCCTTCATATTTTTTGTTTACTCTTTTTCTTCTTTCTTTTTGTGGATTGTCTAAATAGATATCACATAATGTTTCACTTTGTATTTCCATATCTTACCTCTTCTAAATATTATAACATAAACAAAGCAACTTTTGCACCTTTTTAAATCTGTAGTTCAACTGTAGTAGCATAAACTAGTAGATGAATATATTAAAACAATATAATTTGTGGTTGCAATGGGGTAGCAACGAGTAAATCTGTAGTTCTAACTAGTATAGACAACATATAGATAAAGTATAGAAGCCCCTTGTTTTCAACAAGAGGCTTGCAAGTAATTACTTCTCTTTTTTATCTCTTTCTTTATGCACCTTGTTTTACTTACAAGGTGCATATAACAATATTTTGTATTCAGGTGTCTACAAGTAGCGTGCAAATAATAACTAGTCTCTAGTTTAGTTTCTTGCTCCTTGTTGCTAACGCCAATTTTTGGGGTTGTTATTTTCAGTATAATCTGCAATATATTTAAGCCATTCTAAATCAAGCTTATACCATCTAAGTTTATTTTGTGGAATGTATGGGTGCGTTCTTAAAGTAGTTTCAATAAACATATTCTCACTTAAAAATTTTATGCTGTTTTGAATTGCTTTTCGCCCAAGTCCATATTTATCCCAGCGAGATTGTGTCATATAAAACCATGGGTGTGGGTTCTTACTTCCATTTGTAATAAAGAATTCATTTTGCAGTGCACAATAGACATCGGCAATATTTCTTGCTTTAACTCTATTCATTTTGCTTTTTGACATTGCTGTGATATACTTATAAAAGAATTGAAACACTCCAATAGGCTTTATTGCTGCTCCGCTTTGTTTTTGAATTGACATAAACAAGTCTCTTGCTTGCTCGTGTGGTAGTTTCATTTCTTGTGTGTTTTCAATTTGTTGATTATTCATAATTTTTGCTCCTTTTTATTTTAATTTTTAAAAGGACAAAAAACTATTTCATCAATAATTTATCAATAGTTTTTTATGAAAATTATTGCAAAATTCAAAAGTTATTGAACGAAATCATAAAATCAACCAAACAAAACCCAAAAACCATTAAACAAAATGTAAGTTATTACAAAGTTTGTTCAAGCCCCTCAGGTAGAGTGAGTTCTCCTAAGCGATAGGTCGGAGGTTCAAATCCTCTTACTCACACCAACAAAAGACGATAGAGACTATCGCCTTTTTATTTTTATTTTTATTTTAGTAGTTACAATATCTTTTGCAAAAATACCCGATGGGGGAGTTATATTTTAGTTTATTTTAGTATACTTTATATTTCATTTATTCTTGTAAATTAAATTCCCAACCTTGTTCTCAATTCCCAAGAGAGGACTTCACCGTTATATGAGAATACATCTGTACCCGCTACATATTTATTTTTGCTACCACGCCTAATATTTAATTCTCCAGCCAGTGCACTTAACGAATATTCCTTACCTTCAAATTCTACTTTTTTATTTGAAATCACTTTGCACTTTATTGATGGATCTTTTGTGTAAACTAATTCTGCACCTATTGGTATACCGTATTCATCAAAGGTTAATGATTTTCTTTTTCTCTCATAATGACGCTTTATTTCTCCAGCTTCCTTTGCTTGGTTTTCCTCGTCTTTGGTAGGAGCGATTCTTTTTAGATTATGTTGGAGCCCATTGATAGATGCTATATCTTCCAATATTTTATAGGCATTTTCTGCACTCATTGCATAAAATTCTCTAACATGTTTTTTGCCATTATTATTTTCTATTGCTCTTAGCCCAGGGTTTAGTCTATCGATTAATGAATGCACTTTTTTATCTGTCAATCTATCCTTTACATCATATGTTGCATATATTCTAAAAGAAAAAGGCACACACTCGCTACTATTTAATTGGGCGAGTCTTTTTTGTACATCATCTGCATAGCCAATTTTTACATATTCTGGGAATGAGGGATTTGTTAATATATAAATTACACCTGCTTTTTCCATAACAATTACTCCTAATATGCACATTATAGCATATAAAATTGAAAATACTACATATTTATTTGTATTTTATTTTTTGTTTACAAAATCAAATTACAATAATTTGATAATGTATTGTTAGTAGATACTTGCTGTTGGATATTTATTTGACATTCTTTTTTGTCTTTTATAGAATAATATCGGAGGAATATTATGGCTGATAACATAATGTTAAATGACCTTTTAAATATTAGTGAAAAGCAGTTACAAGATACAAGAGTGCGTTTTCATATCAATAATGGGAAAAATGATCCATTGACTATTTTCCTACAAGATAGTAGTCAATTGCAAGAGTGGCAATATTGGAATTCTAAACAATTTAAGGTGGGTCAATTGTCTATTGGTTTTGTGAGAATGCCTACAAAAGATGAATGGCTGTTATTTACTATAGATACAGTTATCCAAATAACAGATTTAAAAGGTGCCACTGGGGTAGGTTGTGTTGTTGAGCCTGTTGATAAATACAATAAATATTTAGGTAGAGTTGTCGTCAAATATCCCAATAAAAATAAACAAATTTTTAGAGTTGGTAGTAGTATTTTTGCTGATTTGACTGTTAGTAGAATTTTGGAAACGGTATATTCTGGTAAAAAATTCGAAGGATATCACAACGTTAGATTAAGTTATTATGATTTGGAGTTGATTATAAATGGCAAAGATGATGCTTATAGAAATGCTTTATCAAATCAAAAGGCAGTATATGTGCTAACTGATAAAAAAACAAAGCAGTTATACATTGGCTCTGCTACATCAAAAAAAGGTATGTTATTAAAAAGATGGAGCGACTATATCAATGATTGTAGTGGTGGGAATAAAAAATTAACCGAATTAGTGCAAAATAAAGGAGTACAATATTTTAAAGATAATTTCCAGTTTTCTATTATAGAGAACTATAACTGTAACATAGATGATGACTATATTTTGGATAGAGAAAAATATTGGAAAGAAGTCTTTTGTAGTAGAGGAGAAAACGGATATAATATAAATTAATTTTTTATTAGATTTAATAAGTGTATAAAATTTGCAAATAAATTATTTATTAAAATATATTTTTTAAACATATGTATTGTATTATTATCAATAAAATTTTTATATTAAAAATACGATAAAAATATTATCAATACTATGCACTTTGGGCATAAATTAAATGTAATTTGTTTGTATAAATAACTTGACTTATTTATTAATGGTTTTTTATTCTAATAATATATGGAGGTGTATTTATGAGCAAAATAAAAATAGTGTCTAGTATAAAAGATGATATAGCAGATGATTCGGGGTGGTGTGTGTCATTCCAGTTAGCATGGAATGAGTTGCAATACAATATTCTGGGTAATAATTTTGAGTTTAATAAAAAAAATCAATATTTGAGTAATTTGACGGTAGAGGATAATAGAGAATATTATTTAAATAAAAATGACTATTATGTCAAGTCTGGTGGCGCCACACTCAACTTAAAAAATCAAATACAAAATGATATATTGGATAAATTTAATGAACGTAGTGATATACTGGATAAATTCCAATTTGATAATGCTGATTTTTCTAGCAGATTATTTATTTATGCTATATTGGTTAAACATTTTAAATTTAATGGTGACTTTGACGAGAGTACTAGGCTATTCGGTAAGAAAAAACAACAGGTAAAATTTTTTGGTGCGGACAATTTTGATAAACGCTTAAAGCAGGTTAATCCTATGTTTTATAATAATCAGAATGATTTTGCTGTACGCGTATTAGATGCTGATGAAAAAAATTCATTAATATTTTATAGGACAGACGGCACAAAGAATTTTGAAGATGCATACAAAGAGTGTTTGCAAAAATCCTATGTTAGTCATAATGGGTTAAAGGTTCGTAGTTTTTTTGCTCCAAATATTAACATAAATTTGTTGCAAGATTTTGAGTGTTTAAAAAATGAAACTGTAGTTCGCAAGAGTGATAATATGCCAATGCAAATTGCTGAGGCTATGCAGACTATAAAGTTTAAATTGGATAAGTCCGGTGCTGAGTTAAAGAGTGAGGCGGGAATAAGTATGCGGGTGACTGCAATCTTTCACGAGGAAACTACTGCTTGTGATTTTGATTTCAATGATAGCTTTTATTTATTTTATGTAGATAATATTTGCTACGAACATGGGAATGATAGACCATGTATGGCTTTACGAGTTAATGATATTGATAAATTTATATCATGAGAGTTTATAGTCGATTTAGTTTATATTTCGTGTATATATTGTATGGTACTATGCAGTTTTTTGTGTATTTTACAGGGTTTTGAGCAGTACTATGCACTTTATGTAATATACTAAACGAGATTCAAAATACCTCCATGTATAGGTATATTATTTGAATTTTGAATCAAAGTGAGTAACTTTTAAAGTTATCAAAATGATAGTGGTAAAATCATTACCACTATTTTTTGTTGGTTCAAAAATGATTAATTTGAGTTGTTGCTTTTATTTTTAATAAAATTTGTATAATAATTGTCATTTTGTTGACTTTTTTTTAGTTATTGTTTTATACTAAATTCAAATAAATCCAAAAATAAAAAGGAGTGTTTTAATGGATAAAAAATTTGAGCCACTTTTCACACCGTGGAAAATTAGAGATGTCGAGATCAAAAATAGGATAGTTATGTGTCCTATGGGGGGTACATCTTTATTTGGTTGGATGAAACCTAGTTACTTTAATGAAACAGCTGCAGAGTTTTTTTTGGAGCGTGCAAAGAATAATGTTGGATTGATTATCCCAGGTATTGCTCCGTTACGTGATACTATTGGTGGTAAATGGTTGTATAAAAATAAAAAGGCTTTTAAGAGATTAAAGTCTTATATGGAAGAGATTCATGCTACTGGTGCAAAGTTGTTTATACAGCTTACAGCCGGTTTTGGGCGTTCTTTTGCTGTTACCGATAGTATGGTTATGTTGCTAAAACACAAAGTTATAGGGGCTTTGGTAAAACCTATAGTTAATGCTTCTTATTTGTGCGCATCTCCTAGTGAATTACCATCTCGTTGGGCAGAGGATGTTACATGTAGGGCACTCACCAAAAAGGAAATTCAAGAGATGGTAGATGCATTTGCAAAGACTGCTAAAATGTGTCAAGATGCTGGTGTCGATGGTGTTGAGGTTCATGCGGTACATGAGGGGTACTTGTTGGATCAATTTACTACTACATACACAAACAAGCGTGATGATGAGTACGGTGGTAGCTTTGAGAATAGATATCGCTTTGCTACTGATGTTGTAAAGGCCATCAAGGGCGTGTGTGGTGAGAATTACCCAGTATCGTTGCGTTACTCTGTTGTTAGCAAGACCAAAGACTTTTGTTCTGGTGCAATGCCTGGTGAGGAATTTAAGGAAGTTGGTCGTGACATGGCTGAGAGTGAAAAAGCCGCAAAATATCTGCAAGACGCTGGTTATGACATGTTTGATGCTGATAATGGTACTTATGATGCTTGGTATTGGGCTCATCCACCTGAGTATATGCCAAAAAACTGCAATTTGGAAGATGTTGCGCACATTAAAAAGTTTGTAGATATTCCTGTTGTGTGTGCTGGTAGGATGGAGCCTGATGTTGGAGCTCAGGCAGTAAAAGATGGTAGAATTGATGCAGTTGGTATCGCTAGACAGTTTTTGACTGATGGTGAGTGGGTGACAAAGCTCAAAGAGGATAGATTGGAGGACATCCAACCTTGTATTTGTTGTCACAATGCTTGTTTCCCTTTGTCTCATTACAAAGGTGTCGCTAATGCTGCTAGTTTTGAAGATGTAGCGCATATGTCTAGATGTGCTCTAAATCCACGTACAATGCAAGGGCACAAGTTTGATATAATTCCTACCAAGAATCCTAAGAAAGTTGCTGTCATAGGTGGCGGAGTAGGCGGTATGGAGACCGCTAGAATAGCTGCATTGCGTGGGCATAAAGTTACTCTGTACGAAAAAACTGACAAATTAGGTGGAGTGTTTATACCAGCATCTGCTTTTAGTTTTAAGGAAAAGGATAGGGCGCTCATCGAATGGTACAAACGCCAAATATCCAAGTTGCCTATTGAGGTTAAGTTAAATACCGAGGTTACAGATATACAATCGCTTGATGCTGATGAAATTGTGGTGGCTACTGGAGCGGTCGCTCGTAAGTTAAACATTGCTGGTATAGAGAATAGTATTGAGGCATTGGATTACTTGAATGGCTCAAAAGTTGGCGAGAATGTGGTGATTATTGGTGGTGGTTTGACTGGTTGTGAGATTGCATATGATTTACATTTGCAGGGTAAAAAGCCTGTAATAGTTGAGGCAAAGAATGATTTGATGATTTCTAGTGGATTGTGCCTTGCTAATTCCTCTTATTTGAGAGATTACTTTAAGTACCACAAGGTGCCAGTACACCTTGAGAGCCAAGTAAAGGAAATTGGCAAAGATTATGTAATAATTGTAGACAAGACAGGGCAAGAGCAAAAAGTGAAGGCTGACAATGTTATTGTATCTGTTGGATATATACCTGCACCTATTGCCAAAAAGGCAAAGAATGTCCATATTGTTGGAGATGCTAACGGGGTAGGTAATTTAAGGACCGTTGTATGGCGTGCTTGGACTGTTGCTGAGGAGATATAGTAGTTTTTACCATATCACTTTGTAAATAATGCACTTTTTGGTTGGAATCTATATTGTTTATGTATTAAATTATATGTTTAAGTTTTTTATGCAGTGGCATACATAGACAAAAAGACAAGCAAAATACGGCTTGTCTTTTTTATATAAATTAAAAAAATTTTTTCAAAGGAGCGATTATAACCCGATACTTCCTCGCTGTAACTTACTCAACCCCAAGAGGTTAAGCAAGCCAAAGTTTTTTCAATTTAAGCCTTTTAAATGGAACTTCTTTGTCCTACTTCTTTTTTAACATATAAACTTTAACCAAAAAGAAATAATTGGAAAAGCATTAACTATAATCAGCCTAAACTATAACCAGCAACCTTAGATTATCAACGTGCTAATTGAGGGAAAACAACTAAAGTTCAATTTCACAATCAAGGTTGGCACGGTCGATTGCTACCTGTAATCTACAAATTTTTGTGTAAATTTCTTTGCGATCTTTTTTGACTTGCTCTGGATCATAGTTGCACTCAATGTATTCGAGCACCCCATTTGGAGTTATATGTCTTGTAATTTTTCGTCTATTTGCTAAGTTTTCAAGATCACTATATTCTTTGTTTAACTGCGCTAGGTACACAAGAGCTTCGCCAATGGTGATGTCAAAATAATTAATTTTGTATGTGCTATTAGCGACAGATAATGCATGTTTTATTTTTCTTATTTCGGCGTTTATTTTTTCCTTTTCCTGTCTTGTTTCTGCATAATCATAATTAGGCAAAATTTTATCTTCGCCTTCTTTGTACGAAGACACTGCATTGAGCTCCTCGTTGATTTTAATCCTTTCTAGATCTTCCTCAAAACTTTTAATCATTTTCATTGCTTCTGCATTACAAATTCTCATTTTAACACTTCCTTTATTGATGGCAAAACTTTACTAATTGACTTTATAAAAATACTTAGTAGTTACCTAATTTTATAGTCTTACAAAGAGAAAGTCAAGATTTTTTACCAACAACTTATTCAAATGATGGTGTAACTAGTGTTTTGCGATAATTTGTATGTAATCTAATTAAAATCCTTAATATTTTCGATACATGTGATTCTATAAATAATCACATTTAATTTTTTGCGTAAATCTTACCGTCATTGATTTGATGCGTATAAATTATTTATCACAATATATTTTTTCGTTTATTTTGTAAAAATGTTTTATTGGTAAAAAATGTGCTTAGATTATTTTGGGTTTTCTAATACAATCAAATCTATGAGATGTGGTATTTGCATTCTCAATTGATTTTTTTGTGTAGATCTATTTTTTGTAATTGTATAAATCAATTAAATAAGGAGCTTTGCGTATGCTAAAATTTTAACTTTATGTCGGCAAACTATGGCTTTATTGAGCGATTACAAGTTGTAATCTTTTGAGGGGGATATGGGCTGATTTTACTTGTTTTTATAGGCATTTAGATTAAGAAATAAAAGTATAAAAACATTCGTTATATTAGACAAAATCGTTTGACTATGTTTGCGCCGTTATGATAAAATTATTTTGCTAGAATTTGTAGAATATTGTAATAGTTTTTAATAAATTAGAGGTGTTTTGCTGTTTGCAAGAATTTAGCTAATTTTTTGTTGCGTCTTGAGTAAATTTATTGCTGATAATTGTTTATTTTTGTAAATAAAGCAAATGATAGAGATTAAAGAGGTGCGATATGAAAAAACTTAATGTTTTTTTGACTATGTTGATGATGGTTTGCGCTATACCAATTTTGGGGGCTTGTAACAACAACAACCCAATATATGTAGTGTCATTGGTAGAGATACAAGAGCAAGAACTAACAATGGCTGTTGGTACTAGTTATCAGTTGCATTATGAGGTATTGCCTAGCGAGGCTAGAGAAGAGGATAAAGGAGTGCAATTTTCTAGTAGTAATCCTGAGTATGTAACTGTTAGTGCTGAGGGATTAGTAACTGCTGTTCGTGCTACCACTACGCCTGTGACAATTTCTGTACGCAGTTTGCAAAATGCTGATGCAAACACGAATACTTGTCAGGTTGTGGTAGTTAGTCAAAAAACTGCATTATCTACTCCTGCTAACTTCCGTTATGATGAGACAAATTCCTGTCTAATGTGGGATGCGGTAAATGTTAGTGGATATACTCCTACATATGAGTTGACTTTTGTCAGTGGTACTGGAGCAAATCATACTATCCAAAGATTCACTACGACGGCTACTGCTTATGCTGATTTTGTAGCGGGTGAGTCATATAGCGTTACCATACGCACTTTGGGAAACGATATTTTGTATGAAAATTCTCCATCTAGTGAGACTGTAACATTTACAAAATTGTTGGCACCTACAAATATTGCTATATCTACGACTGGTAGCACTACAGAGCCAGATGCTAGGGTGACTGTGCTAACTTTTAACACATCTATGTATGCACCAGTTATTCAAGAACAAGGTAAACTATTACAAAATTATACACTGGATATGAGGACCGGTAAAAATCACACTAGGTTAAATAGCACCAATCAAGCATTGTGGGATAATGCTATAGCGAATGCGACAGCAGTAGAGAATGATACACATGACGGTTGGATAGTTAGTGTTGAGATTCCTCAAACCTTGGCTGCTGCGGATTACTCTATCCGTATAACAGCATTAGGCACTGATGGTAGTGATAGATATGATTCTGATCCTTCTGCATGGATTGATTTCAAAAAATTAGGTGCCCCAAGTGAGATGGTACTATCTGGTAACAATGCTCAATATCTGACATGGAGTACTGTATCTGGAGCTACTGGGTACAAAGTGGTATATAGATACAAATTAGGTGTTTCTGATGCCGGTAGTGATTACTCTTATATGGCTAGTTATGTTGAAGCATCAGAGACTATATTCGAAATACCTAGCGAGATATTGTCACAGACATATAGCGAATTTTATGTTTATATGTATGCCATAGGTGACGGGACAACTGTTGTTGATAGCCCTATCAGTACTGAGAACGCTCGTTATCAGTTGGGACAAGTTGAAGATTTGGCTATGGGCAACAGGAATGCAAGTCAAGATATAGTATTGACATGGGATAGTGTATTCAACGCTGGTGAATACTTGATCACTATCTATCACAATGGTTTGCCAAGACATACAGTTAGCACTAGTCAAACGACATATACTTTTGGTGTCAGCGAGCAAATAGGCATAGGTGATGTGACTGAGCCTTTGTGGTTGGAAGGGGAAAACACTATTACGGTACAAGCACAACCAGGTGTTGGATCCTCATATATTGCAGGGGTTGAGAGTGAATCAATTTCGGTTGTAAAATTGGCAGCACCTACTTCTTTTGGGATAGTAAATGGTAAATTGTCATGGGATACTGTATCTGGTAGTGCTGGTTATTCGTTGACCATTAATAATAACAATGAGACGGTATCAATTGCTAATGATGTGACAGAGTTGGAGATTACTGCAGAGCAATTTGGTAATTATTATGAGGCCGCTACAGGAGCGTTGGAGTTTAGCATGGTCGCAAAAGGTGCTGATAGTTACACCAATACCATAGATAGTGATCCTGTTAGTGTTTCTGCTACAAAATTACGTACGCCTGCACCTGTCCAAGTAGTTGATGGTGAATTGTCGTTTACTGGGCAAGATACATATGGGGCGAGTTTGCCAGTACAAACATATGAGTTGGTTATTGAGAGAGAGAGTGATGAGGCGGCTCGTACTGAATATGAGACTCTGGAATTTACAATGAACGCCGTTAGCGACCTAAGGGAATATTTGAGTAGTCTAAATACAGATTACAATTATTATTTCAAAATTCGTGCAAAAGGTGATACTGCTAACAGTAGTTATGTTTTGAGTGAGTATTCGGATTATATTTTGGTGCATTTTGTTGCCGCTCCTACCAACTTGAGAGCACAGAACGGTGTTATTACTTGGACTGCACCATTAGATATGAATCTAGAAAACAACTTGGGTAAGCTAAAAGATGGCATAACTATGCAGTATGAATTGAGTACCAACAAAGATTCTACGACTTATTTGATTGATGCTGTTGACGAAGAGGGGTACTTGTTGGATAGATTGACATATGTTATGGCAAATAATGTCTTTAGTGACAATTCACAACCTAGGA
Organism: uncultured Clostridia bacterium; assembly: GCA_944383355.1. Taxonomy (GTDB): domain Bacteria; phylum Bacillota; class Clostridia; order Christensenellales; family UBA1242; genus RUG666. The sequence continues at coordinate 60,861 of CALWPF010000003.1, read as the reverse complement.
TTTCTGTAAGAGTTTTGGTTAGCAATACTACAGATACTACAGTTTATCTGGTAAACAGTAACAGTATCACTAGTACTTTCTGGCAATTGGCGCAAGTAAAAGGTATTCGTCTAAGTGATAGCGTTTTGAGCTGGAATAGTGTAAATTATGCTAATGGTTATCAAGTGGTGCTAGACAAGGGGGCAGAAGATGAGCAAGTTATCAATGTTACAGATGGTACATCACTAAATTTGACTGAATCTTATTTTAGTAAGATAGGTAATCATACAATTACTGTATATGCGTTAGGAGATAATACTACTAGGATTACATCTTATGAGAGCAGTGCTATTAACATCGAGCGTTTGGGTGCTCCTACATTGAGCGTATCCAATGGTTTATTGCGTTGGACTGAGATAATGAATGCCGATGGCTCTAGTGTTAGTAGATATGCTGTATATTTGACTAATGCTTTGGGACAGCAAGTAACAGAAATTGTGTCAAACGCAAATAATACCAGCCTAGCAATTCCTGCTGGTAATTATACATCTGTATTCGTTGTGGCTTTGGCAGACAAAGATAACACCCTGAGTACTAGTTTGGTAGATGCTAGAGAAAATGCTATTTTACTGACCAAACTTAATGCTGTTGATTTGTCTACATTAACTATTAATGCCGAGACGGGGACTGTATTACAATGGGAACCGGTAGTATTGGAGAATGGTAGTAAATGTCTACAGTATTCAGTTAGCCTTTATTCTTATGATGCTACTGGTATCCGCACTTTAGCAGAGACAAGGACAGTTACTATTAATTCTACTGATTCGCAGGTAAGCCTAAGCATTGCAGACGGATATCGAGGTGGCAAGTATGAGATAGTAGTCACTGTATTAGGTGCAGGCGTTGACCAAGGGGAGATTGTTTCAGGTCAAGAAGGCTGGGTAAATTATGTAAATTCAGCCGCATCTAGTACGGCAATTGTACAGAGATTGAGTGCTCCATTGGATGTTCACATTGCTGACAATAGATTGTACTGGACTCCTGTGACTGGCGCAAGTGATACAGTTACAAGCAACATTCGTTACCGTATAGTTATTTATTATGGTAATACATCCACATCTTCTACTTATATAAGTTGTCTAGGTATAATGGGCTCACAAAATCCTACTGGATTTACTGAGACCGATGCTGTTGATGGTGTAGCGTTGTCTGATTTATACAGCACTAGCAACATATCTGCAGAGCACTATATTTCTCCAGGAAGCTCATTGCGTATTTATGTTTATACTATACTTGATTCATCTGTAGAAAATGTATTCATAATACCTGCAGATCAGAGTGATTCTGGTACTAGGGAAGTGGTATTGTACAGTAGTTATAGCTCGGTATATGGTGCTACATTGTTCCAAGCTCCTACAGTTGGTGTAAACTCTAGTGGTGTAATGTCATGGGTAACCAACAGGAATTTTAACGGTGTTGAGATTAGTTTCTATGAGTATACACCTAATCCAGAGGGTGAGGGTACAGTGGCAGAGGACGCTATTTTCACTAGAGTATTTGGATACAGTGAGACTACATACGATTTATCTGACAGTGTATTTACACCTGGTGATATGTATGTTGTAAAAGTTAGAGCGCTTGGTAATGATAGAGAAAAACAAACCTCTGATTTGATTACATCAAGTACTATTGTGACAAAGTTGGATACTATAAATCCTAACACTACATACATTGCCGACTTTGGTAATTTGACAGGCACAGATGGTTGGTTTGTAAAAGATGGTATGATAAGGTGGCAACACAGGACTGGTGCTACCGCATATAACATCACATATACTCAAGAGAATGTTTCTGAGACATATGTGTACAACACTATAGCCGAGGGTGCAATATATTCTTATTTGCCTAATTGTAATTCTGGTTCTGTATCTATACAATTTGATGTGGTTGGTGGTACTAGTACAACCGAGTATATTACAATAGGTGCTGTTAGATATTTTGTTGGATATGTAAATAGTGTTATATCGAATGCTGTGACTGTAAACAAGCTATCTACTGTTACAAATCTCCGTGTGGAAGATGGTGAGATTGAGTGGGGCATGAGAGACGAGAGTAATGAGCGTGTCGATTTGGAGACAGATGAGCAAGGTGCAATAGCAGTTTCAAACTATGTAGTAGACCTTGCTGGTACAGATATCCCTACTATGACAATTGGTATCAATGATCAATATATAATGAGTGATCGAGGACTAGATGAAGGAAGGTATACTGTACAGGTTAGTGCAGTTGGTAACAATTGGATGGGTACAGGTGATTCTGATCGTACTAGTGCTAGTGCATATTTGACAAGTAGCGCTGGAGATGGAATGATTGTACAAGTATACAGTAATAATATAGATATAAAAGTTTTGAATGGTGAATTAGTATGGGATTACAATACTTCTAATCATTCAAACCTAGATTACAAGCTGGTGCTTGATGGCAGAGAGGGTACTGATGATCAAATAATCTATACGACTGATAAGTCTACTGATTTGGCTGAGTATGTTGGGGCATATGATTCTATAAAAGTTAGATTTGAGGGTAGTGATAGCGATTCTGGTAGGGCTGTGCCTGTAGTAAATAGTGCTTATTCTCCAGAGTTGCTAAACATTGTAAAATTGCCAGATTTACCAAAAACCAGTGGCGACAAATCTTTGTACATTAATGAATATGGCGAGATAGAGTGGTTCTACAATGCCTCTAGTTCGAATTTAACCTATGGAGACCCTAGTAATTATGATATCTCATTGCGGACTACAGTTACTATTGATATTGTTAATCCTTTGAATGGAGCTATATCTAGTACTTATACAGACAGTACATCAATGTCTTATGGTGCTCCAGAATACCAGTCAGAATTAATGGGAATAGGTTCTACCTACTTGATTACACAAACAGACAATAATTACCAAGGTTCAACTTCACCTAGATATGATGTCTCGGTATTTGTAAATGGTAGTACAGAGTCATCTGGATATGCTGATCAAGATTCTTATCTTAATAGTAACCCTGCCACAATTTCAGCTTATCAATTTGGTGCGATAGAGGGATTTACTACAGATGATATGATACTTAACCTCTTATGGGATATATCATCGGCAAATATTGTTGTTCCTGATGATGCACAAGGTAGTTACATGCTAAAGCCAGACCTTATTATGCTAGAGTACAGGAAAAATGGTGAAAGCAGATGGGAAACTAAGTACATTACGGGTGAGGATATAAGCACTATAGGTCAATTCTTTGAGTATGGTACATATAGTTTCCGTATTAGTGTATTAAAGCAAGACCAGTCTGCTATACGTAGTGCTCCTACATACTTGTATGACAAGGCATTCACCAAGTTCGCAGTAGGTAATGGTAGTCGTGAAAATCCATTTGAAATAGATAATTCTACTAGATTAAGTTATGTATATTATTTGCTAGAGAGTTATTTTGAGTTGACAACTGATATTGAGTTAGAGGCACTTATGGATGGGCAAACAAGCAATATCCCAGTGCCAGCAGATACCGAAAATTATCCATTTGACGATTTGGAATTTGCTGGTGGTATTAACGGAAATAATTACTCAATCAAAAACATTATATATGACGGAGCTGATGATTTTGCTTTGTTTAATACCATTTTAGGTGGTGATGTTGAGGATACTATTGTAGATGATGCTTTCTATAACAAGTATGGAATTATAACAAACCTAAAGATGGAAATTTCATCTATGGATCTAAATGGATCTTATGCTAACGGGTTAAAGGGTATATTGACTAATAGTAATTATGGATACATTGTGAATTGCACTAGTCGTACTATTGATAATTTCACTGGTAGTGAATATCAATCTGTAATCAATACAGACGGTTTCCAAGGAGCAGGATTGTTCTTTGGTGGTATAGCAGGTTACAATGGTAAAAAAGTAATCAGTGACAACGACATAACTTCTTACGTTGGAGTAGGAATGATTAGTGGGAGTACCAATTTAATTAGCATCACTTTGACAAACTCCAGTTCACCAATCTATATCGGTGGTATTGCAGCACAAAATGCTGGTGGTAGCATAATAAACTGTGTAAATGGTGTTCGTCATGCTGGTAATTACAATCCATATAATTCTGGTGATATTAGATCAAATCAAGCCGGTGGTATAGTTTGTCAAAATGCTACCATTATGCCAGAAGGTAGCGATACCACTCAGTACATTTATTCAGTAATATCTGGCTGTGTAAATTATGGTACTATTACGGCTTCACCAATTCGTTATGGTGGTAATTTGGCTAGTGCTGGAATTGTGGCGGAGAATGATGTTGCTATAGTGACATATTGCGCAAATTATGGTACCATTACAGCAGTTCGTGGTAGTAATGAAGTTGGACTTGCTGCTCGTATGGGGGGCATAGTAGGTAGTGTAAATAGTGGTGGTTATATCACTAACTGTTATAATAATGGTATTATTACTACAGATGCTAATGGCAATGAGACCCAAGATGGTAATGAGCTTGAGGAAGGATCTCAATGTATGGGTAACTTGGTTGGCTACAATGGATCACAGAGTAGTGCTCTAGCTACTATTAGACAGTCTGTATACTCTTATACTCCAGCAGTGGGAGAGGGTAGTTTTGGTGAGAATGTTGCGCTTTATGAAAATGACTTAACAAGCCTTGACACTCTAAATGTACCGCTGACACTAAGTATAAGTGATACGGAGTTTAATACACAAGTAGTTAATATTGATGGCAAGTTGCCTACATTTGTAACTAGCGAGACTGATGGTATCTTGTTGATACAATATGTATAAATGATGTGGGAATAGGTAGTTGCTACCTATTCTTGCCGGTTAAAAAGGATAAAAATTACAATAATTTTGCGAAGCTCGTCCAATAAGAGTGACGCAGGGAGAAAAAATTATGAAGAGTTCCAACAAAAAGGTCGGGATTATAATTGGAGTAATAGCTGCTGTCGTTATACTGGTAGTGGCTGGACTCTTATTCCTGTTTTTAGGTAATAGTAGTGGTAGTGCAGATGCCAGAAAAACTAGATTGGATACCCCTACTAATCTAGAGATTACTCAAAATGAAGATGGTAGATATATCCTGACATTTAGTGAGGTAGCAGATGCTATTAGATATGAGGTAACAGTCGATGGCTCTAGTAAGTTGAGTGAGACCAATTCTTTTGATGTTACTCCATACCTTACTGAGTACAAAAATTACACTTTCCAAGTGAAAGCAATCTATACTATTGCTTCATTTAGTTCGAGGTATAGTGATGAGTATATTCTCCCTTACACCACTACCTTGGCTACACCAAATCTTCAAATCTTGCTTGGTTCTCAATTAGTTTGGGACAGTATTGGGGACACTAGTACTACATATGTTTTGACAGTAAAGTATGAGGAAGATGGTGATGAGATAGTAGACACAATTGAGAATATTGAGGAATGTTCTTACAATTTAGACAATATTGTTTATACGTATGGTGAACATTTACTTTTCCGCTTTACTGTACAGGCTGAGAATCAGCAAAATCCAGAATTTGTATTTCCTAGTGGTCAAAGTAACGAGGTTCGTTACTATATGACTACAAAGTTAGATGATTTTACGATTCAAATGGAAGAGACTACAGATTCTCGAATCATTTACTTCCCTGAGGTTGTTGGTGCAGATGTATACACAATGTATATTGATGATATTTTAGATGAGTCAGTAGTTTTTACTACTCAAGAGAGAAATGGTGAGACATACATAGTTTGTGATTTGACTAATAATGCAAATGCTCAAAAATTGGGCGATCGCAAGATTAAGATTTATGCCTCTGTTACCAACGAATATGCTGACTATGTAGATGATGGAGAGAGTAATGACTTAAATTATACCGTTACTCGTAAATTGCCAACGCCTACAGGATTAGACTACTACAAACAAGGTTCTAATTTGCGTATTACATGGGATCCTGTAAAAGATGAGTATGGATACGAGGCAACAGGTTATGTTATTACTATATATGATGCTAATGGTAATCTTTCCAAGACTATTGAGACTACAGGTGTGTTAGATGCCAATGGTAAATGCTTTTATGATGAACCTTTGACAACTAGACCAGATGGATTGTTTAAGATTAGAATTCAGGCAACTACTGTTGCATTGTACTACTTTGACAGTGATCTGACACCTATGCCAGAAAATGCATACTCAGCTATAACAAATTTGGATACACCTACAGGTTTTTCACTGATGACAGCTACAGATGGTAGTGTTACTGCTACCTGGAATACTGTAGCATGGGCAAACCAAGGTTACCTAGTAAGATTGCAGCAATGGGACACTAGCGATATGACTTTTGTTGGTGAGGAATATGTTGTTGCTAGTGAGGCTAGTGCAGATGCATATAGCATGGTGATTACATCAAACTATATGCCTGCCGGATATTATCGTTGTACTATTGAGGCTAGAGGATATGAATACTATAATAGTTCTGCTAGGTCTGATCCTATAGACTTTTGGTATAAAAAACCTCTGACTTCACCTACCATACTTAACTTTGATTTTGACACTAGGACATTGACATGGACCATGGTAGATAACGCTGTGAGTTATGATATCTATGTCGGCAGTACTAGAGTTACCAATGCTGTCATTAGTCCGCTAGATGACAGCACTATGCAAGGTGATATGACATTGTATTTTGCTGATAAACAGGCTGGTTGGTACTATGTGAGCGTTGTCGCTGTGGCTGATGATAGTGAAGATTCGTTATTTATCAACAGTGCTCAATCTAGACAGTATTCCTTGAGTTATATGCCAAAGTTTGCTACACCTACAAATTTGGCTATTAGTGATGGTACATCGGTAAACTCAAGGAGACTATCATGGGATCCTGTAAATAATGCATCATCTTACTCGGTATTTGTTAACGGTGCCTTGGTAGAGGGTAACTTAGCAATGACTGAGACATATATATCTGATTACTTGGTTCCTGGTGTAAATACTATTGGTGTCAGTGTCAATGCCACAACATCTTTTGGTCAAAGTGACCAAGGTACATTGCAGTACGAATATTATTATGTATTACAGACTTTTGATAGTTCTCAGGTACAATTAATCGTGCGTTATGATGAGGGCGGATTACCAATATATTCACTATCCTTCCCTGAGATAAGGCATGCTAACAAGTATTCAATAAATCTACATTATAATGATTCATTGATTAACACTTACACTATCACAGATTTTGCAGTAAATGGTGGTATGGTAACATTAGTTGTTCCATATGATGAATTCGTTTTGTTTGACAATAATACTCTAGAGATTGTTCCTGGTTATGACAAACCAGAGGGCGTTACTACAGACTATGTAAGTATTGCTGCTGGTACAGTTTGGCCTAAGATAACTTTTTACAATGACTACTACTTACCAGCTCCTCAAAATCTTCGTGTGGATATGGATTCTTTGATGGTGTCATGGGATTATAATCTTGGTCAAGATGTAATTGATAGAATTGAAGGTGGTTTGTACTTCTACTGGTATGTGTCTGGTACTGGAGTGGGTGAGGGCTCTATAGAGGAGCATTCATTTGATATTAGTGATATAGTATGCTACTCGGGTACAGATGATAGAGTTTCTGGATTGTATCAGATAAAAGTATACGCTTTTTGTAGTGCTGTTAGTTCTGTTACTGTTGAATACAATTTGGCTATTGATTTGGTTCTTAGTGTACCTTCCAATATTGTATACGCAGATGGTAGTGTGTCTTGGGACCCTGTAGTTTTTGCAGATAGTTATACACTTGAGATACAATTACGTCAAGAGTCAGGAGAGTACACTGCTGTAGTAACCAATATGGTAGGTAACGCTACAGAGTGGTATATATATGATTATTTGACTGAATATGGTCAAGGTGAGTATAGGTTCAAGGTAACGGCTAGTGCAACATATACCAATAATGATGGCGAAGAGGAAACAATAACTAGTGAAGGCTACTCTGAGTTGTATAATTTTGGTAATAATTTGAATACCCCAACTATCAATGGTATTTTGGTATCTGCTGGTGAGTATTATATAGATACTAACTTAGTTGATAATGCTGATGGATATTTGTTGATATTGGGAGATGAGCGTTTGACATTTACCGTAGGCAATAATGATGTTATTACTAATGGTGCTAGTGTATGGTTAAACATCACAGACCTAGTTGGGAATTTAAGCGCTGGAGTACACAACTTCACATTGCAGGCACTGGATAGTACAGGTAGGTTTGGTAATAGTACTATATCAGACCCTTATGGTTGGGAATACTACAAGACATATAGTATACCTAGTGGCATTAGCATAGAGCAGACTGGGTATGATATGGACGGTATGGAGATTACCATTACTTGGACTCCTGAGTCTATCGATGGCAAGTATGCAGATTACTTGATTACATGGTCTAATGAATTGACTAGTGATAGTCGTAGAGTGGTGGTTAATGGACCAGATGATGCTAACGTCATTATAACATTAGCATCTGCTACTGACTACAATATCACTATTCAAGCTGTGCCAAAAGAAAATGAGACATACTACAATGCTTCTAACGTATATAGCACTAGATTTTCACTAGTAACCCAGTTTACAGCACCACAATTGTCTTTGGTTGGTGGACAAGATTCTGATTTTGGACAATATGTACAACTCGCAAATAACTTTAGTCAGTCAATTCAATTTGGGGCATTGGCGGGTACAACTACATACTTCTCATTACAAATTACTAATGTGGTAACAGGTGAAAAGACTTATTTTGATTGTTATGCTACTGTAGATACTGCTAACTATATATTTGCATTGACTAATAATTATTTTGCATCTGCTGGAGTTTACACCATACAAGTTAGTTATCACGCTAATGGTAATTATGCTGCTAGTGAATACTCAAATGTTTGCTATATCTATTATTCTACAGATTTTCCATTGATAGTGGATATCGAAACTGGAAAGACAGACACACAAGTGAGTGTAACTTTTACAGAGCCTACTGATACTTACTCAAATATTACTGGTTACACTATATCTATCAACTTTGGTGCTGATTTGAGTCAAACAGTTAGTCGTACAATTGCTAAAGGGACAAATACCGCAGTATTTGCTACTGGTGGCGATGATGACGCTTTGGTACAAAGTTTACTTGCTTATTGGTTAGACGGTAATCAAGTGCGAATCACTATACAGACAAACTTTAACGCACTGACAATTGGTACTAGTTATCCAATCAATACTTTTGCATATTATACATCAGGCGGTGCCACTGTAAAAGATTTGACTATAGGAACGCTTGGTATACCAGTAACGCATTTTGAGGATAATGGCAATGAGGCTGTATTTAGTTGGGACAAAGATAGTCAAGGATATACTCCTCAATACGAGTACACATTGACAATTACCAATTTATTGACCAATGCCGTAACTTCACAAACAATGGGTTTTGATGAAAACAATACAAATAGAGTGATACGTTACTCAAAAGATGCGAATACTCCATACAAATTTGAGTTAAAAGTACGTGCAAAGATTACTAGCCCAGCAGAGGCTACTAGTCAAGAGTCAAATGATACATACTTTACTAACGCCTTGACAGGTATGACTCCAGGAGACTTTGATGTATCATACAATGCTGGTACTGATACTTATACAGCGACATGGACGAATCCATATAGTACAATGGATACATCTAATGGTATAACATTTGATGGCTTTACTCTTGAAATGGGTGGATATGTATTTGAGCCTAGTTCATTTGTAGAGTCAGGTAGTACTGTTAGTGTAGACTTTGCTGGTGAGACAATGCGTGAGTATATGGAGGCTCAGCCTAATACTAGATTGTATAATTATTATCTAGGTGTAGGTGGAGTGACATACTCAAATGGTAACACTGTTACGCTGTATATGCCTAATGTAGTAAATGCTGATATAGAATTAGCACAATTAGTTACTAGTGCAGTAACTGGTGTAACAGTTACCACGCAAGACATTGCTAGTTGGGATTCTGTTGATTTAATTACAAGATACTTAGTAGAGATTGGTACTGCTACTGCTAGTGCAAATTATGCTGACTTTGTAATGCTTGAGTCATTCTATGTTGATACCAATGTTGATGTTGATTTGAGTCCATACTATACTGAGTTTGGCTTGACTCCTGGGCATTATGTGATTAGAGTAAGTATTGTTGGAGATGAGGAGAGAGGCGTTTATGTACCTCCTACACCTTCATTCGTTACAGAGAGTTATGCTGAGATTACAGTCAAAGTGCCATACGACAAAATTACAGGATTGAGATTTAACAGTAATCAATTGATCAATGGTACTACTTATAACAAGTTATTGTCTTGGGATAAAAATCCTCAATGGAGTGATTTGATAGATGAGGCTGTGTTTAGATTGTATATTACAGATTCACAAAATGTTAATCAATTGGTGGACAAAGAATACTTGACATTAGGCTATGCGCCTGGTGAGGGAATTGATTATGTTTACTCTGAGTTGAGTAGTAGTATTCAATTTAATATGACCGATATGCTATCCACATTGCCAGCAGGTATTTATTATGCAAGCGTAATGATTTGTGGTTATGACTTGTATAATGATTCTCCTCGTAGTGATGCAATACAAATATCTAACAAATTTGTATTGACACAACCAAAAGCTAATTCTTACACTATCTTGCCAGACGCATGGGTAGAGTACGATGAGGTATCACACACTGTGAGTGTTTCTGAGGATAACCTAGAGGCTTACAATAATTATATTAATTACTATGGCTTTAACACAAAATATTTGATTCTTACCCAAAAAGTTGATGTTGCAGAGTCATTAATAGTAAAGGTTAATGGAAGTATTGTATCCCAGATTTTCCCAAATGAAGTAGCTTGGGATACTTCGTCTGACATAAGATTGTTGGGTACTCAGTACAAGTTGAACATATCAGGATTTGTTACCGCTGGAGAGAATGTTATTGAGTTGCAAGCGACTGGTAACAGCTTGTACTACGAGGATAGAGAGCAGAACGTTGAGAATAGTACATTAATTGAGACTAAAGTACTTTACAGGAAATTAGACACTCCTAGTATTAATGCAGTTATTCCTACATATTCTGATCTAGCAAAGACTAATGTTAATGGTATCAACTTTACATTTAGGAATGGTACAACACTAGGTGAGCAGTTTGGTATACGCCTATACAAAGAGAATGGTAGCAGTTATGTATTGTGTAATGAAGAGTGGTATATTTTGACACTTTCAGCAGCAAACTTCTCTGGCTCAAACTTTGTATACAATGATATGTTAGACTTTGTTAGTCAGTATGGACCTGGAAAATACTTCTTCCAAGTTTATCATATAGCTAATCAAGCATATTATATAAGTAGTGATGTAGCTAATGCAGGTACAGAGAGGATAGGTATATTTGATTACAAATATAGGATTGTTGACTTTGTCGTTACAGATGAGGGCGGTATACTAGAGTGGCAATTATCTGATCCAAACTTTGACATTGATATTACTTACTATGTAAATATGCAATCCATGTTGGGTGATTATAGATATGAGAACATCTATAGTGCTACAGTAAAATACACTATTGTAGACGGTAAACTACAATACGCTTTTGATGGTGAGCACACAGGATTTGATTTGGATACTGAGAATGGTACTATAACATTTGATATGAGGATATACTTTGAGGATAATGTTTTGCGTAGTGTAGGATATTATCTTGCAGGAGAATATTACTTTGAGCTAAATGCTAGCCCAAAAGTACCTGACACTTACACAACAGCAGCGACTCCTTATACTCAAAATTATACTTATATAATTGCTTACCCTGGTGTATTTACTGATGTAGTTGTTGGCTCAGATTATAATTTGACTTGGAATTTTACTGATGACTATAGATTGGGTATGTTTGAGGGCTACTTTGAGATAAGTGTAAATGGTTACACAGGGTTTAGCGGTCAGTATATTCCAGGAGAGTATATAGTTAACATTTTGTCAAGATTGACTGTCCAAGACAATGTGGTAATGATTAGAGCAAGAGCACCTACAGGTAATCAATATTACCTAGATGGTGAATGGGTAGAGGCTGATTTATCAGCATTGCCTAGCACTTTTACATTGCCTCAGTTTATAGAAGATGAGACACATTGGTTAACAGATAACTCTAGTCTTACATGGAGAATTGAGGACTTGTCTGAGGCATTGTTGGCTGATCCAAACAAAGGTGTATTGAGTTATCAAGTTACCTTAGAAAAGTTAGCCGCTGATGGCTCTGTAGAGGCAACAATTATGCTTAACGAGTTAGTATCAGAGGCAACATATATGGAGAATTATTCTCTAGTAAATGCTATAGAGGAGTTGGAGTTGTCTCCTGAGGAGGCTGAGGTATGGCTGACTGGTGATAGATTAATTCCTGCTAGCTATAGAGTGACAATTGCATTCCAGAGTACGTCATCATTCTATGCTACTAGTAGAATAGTGCTTTCACCTAACCAAGTAAATGCTCAATGGCAAATCAGTAGTAGTACAGACAGGAATTATCTATATGGTGACCAAGTTATCAATGTTACAGAATCCTTCTTAAATAGTAGTGACTGGGCTAGCAATGATAAGGTAGAGGATTGGTTATCTACTGGTAATCACAGTGCATATCTAGAGTTTTCTGTAATTTTGGTTGAACAACAAACTCCTACATTAATTTATGCAAAATTAGATTCTCGTGATGTATGGTACTACTATCGCTTGATAGATGCTGGTACAAATACATGGGAATTTGGTGCACAAGATGGCTCTGTAGAGGTCGGTACTCAAAAAGATAGAGTAGTATTCCTTGATGGTGAAAACCAAAACACCAAGACCGTAAGAGTAGATGTAGGTAACTTGTTTGATGGTTATATGGTAGCAGGAGCATTTAGTGTGGATTACTATGTAGGTGCAGACGAGTTGGCTGATGGTTCTAGACAATTACAGACCGATGAGAGATACAGGACTGTACATGTTGTACGATTGCCAACACTACAAGTAACCGATTTTGTATATGTAAATAATGGTCAAGACTTTGAAATAAATTGGATGGTTTCTGAGGATCAATGGGACATCTTTAATACTGATGAAAATGGTAAAATGCCTGATAGTGTACAATTCTCTGTAAATATTACCAATACCGTTCGTGATTCTGAGGGTAGAGAATTATCTACAAATACTATTACAGACTTTACCAATTACAATGGTTCACAGTATGATTACTACAAATACAATAGTCAAGATGTTGCAAATCAGATGCAGACCAAACAATTGTCATTAACATTAAACTACTACAATTACATCAAGGTGCAGGCTACTACATTTGGTGGTGGACAAGAGAGTAATTATTCATCAAAATTCTATCTGGCGAGCGAATGGAGTGAAGAGGTAGGCTACATGTACTTGACACCTCTAGGTGCTCCTACAGCAAATGGTGCAAAAGATGTATTCCAGACTGTCAGTGCAGAGATGGCTGTAGAGGGTGAGGACAATACTGATAATGTAATGTACAGGATAGAGTTCCTTGCTCCTACAGATGCTATAGCATTTGAGATGTATATTTATGATCCGACTGACACAGATGGTAATGGTAATTTGCGTTCTGCTCTGGTACACTTGTACTTTGGACAAGATGATAGTCAAGATGGCATATTATACCTATATGACTCACTCAAGATTGAGAACGAGCACAAAGTTGAGTGTGGTAAACAAGTTGGTACAATGGTTGGGAATACCGTTGTAGTAAATGGACTGACTTTAGCAGACTTGCTGAGTAGCAATTATGTTGACAAGACAGTAAACTATGTTTACTCAATCAAGGCATGGACAAACGACTATGACGAAGATGGTAGCCTCATCTATGAATTTAACAAAAATCATGTTAGTTTCAATGGGATTTTCCAACATTCAATGAAATTACAAACACCTACAATTAATTCTGTAGAATTAGTAGATAATGCTGGTTTCTTTGATGTAACAGATAAAGGTTTACAATATCTGGCTTATACTACTACAGAGACTCCATTCTTTACCATCCGACTGACTATGAGTGATATATTCTATCAGGGTATATCAGTACAACTTAGTGAGATGAAGAGGGTTGATGTTGAGGTGCAAATAGCGACATCATACTCTGCAGGTGGTGGTAATACCATGCGTGCAACCAATCTTCCAGTAGAGGTTGATATTACAGGTAACTATGCATACCTCAACATAACTATAGATCCAAACATAAGTGATAGCTTTGGTGAATGGATTTATATGAATTTACCAAATACAATGACCTTTAATGTGTCAGTTTCATCGCAGACTTCTGAGAGCTTCTCTACAAGCTTTATAGATCTAAATGGGGCTGAGCAGAGAGTAAACTATTCATATAGCAATAGTGATACAGCTAGAGTTGCTAGCGCTGGAGCAAATATGCTTACTCTTGGTAAGCAAATGACACAACCTACAGTAGAGATACTGTTTGATGACTTGTCAGGTTCTCTAGTAGAGGCTAGTTCATCAACTTATGTAAACAATGAGCAAAGTAATCTATTCCCACAAGACGATCCTCAAATGTCACATTTTGCAGCTAACCCATATTTGCTAGTACTTGAGACAGGATTATATACTTGGGGACAGGCTAATGCTAGTCGTGAATACAGTGAGATTACGAATGCAAACTATGCTACTTATAGATTAGAGATCTCAGCCGATGGTAAGCAACCAGTTGTTTATGATGGCTTGAGTACTAGTCAAATACAAGGAGTAGTGAGTGAATTCGATAGATTCTATGGGAATTCATCTGATCCATCTTTGCGTTATGACTACGCTAGTGATGTAGACTTGCTTCCAAATATTAGTGCTTCTTTATATACTAAGCTCTATAACTTCTTTGGATCTAGTGGTGGTGGTAGAGTAACTATTACTTTGACCGCCATTGCTAGTGACACAGCAAATAACTGGTGGGTGGATAGTATAGAGAGTAGTGAGGTAGTATTACATTTCTATGAGAGAACGAATGTAGTACATATTACGAATACTGCAAGTAGTCTTGAGGTAAAAGAAAGTTATTTTGATTGCAACGACAGTGAGATTGTTACAATAAATGACGGTAATACTACTACAAATGATGTATATAGGTTATCAAAGGGTAACATTAGTGTAAATTGGTCAAAGAGTGCTAATGCGCAATCATATGTGACTATTTATACATACGCAACAAATGGTACTACAAATTCACAATACAAATATAGTTTCTTGATTAATAATACCACTACTACTAGTCAAGATATTGTAGATTTAATTAATACATTTGCGGCTAATAGTATTTACAAGGGTAACGAAGGAAATGCGTGGAATGTATCTCAAGCTCAGGATAATGGTGTAGGTGTATACAAGATTACAGTTACTCCAGTATTGCCACAGTCGGTAATAGATAATTACATATGTGGTACATATCCTAGTCAAGAGATAAAGTTTATCAATAGGGTAAAACTAGTTAACAAGGTAGACTTTGATATAACTACCGGCGTAACGGTAAATAACAATGTTCCTACAGCTAATGCCCCTTCAATTAAATATAATAACTCTACATTTAATACAAGTGCTAGTAGGTTGGTGTTGTCAGTTAGTAACAGTAGTTACAGTGAAGACCTTTCAAATACAAATGGGTATAGCGAGGGATATAGCACGGCTGTGCTCAGTTTGTTGGATAGTGCGTTCGCTGGAGTAACATCTGGTGGGGAATATTCATTACGTTTCAAATATTCAGCATCTAGCGATTATACAACAAGTAATATTTTTGATAGTGATTATACATATGCTATTCCTTATAAATATTATTATATTGAGATGTTAGACTTTACAGCATACGCCACTGCTGGTGGTATTACCATTAGTGCAGTGAATCAATCTGGTCGTACAGTCGGATTTACTAATAGTGCTATAAGTGAGACGGAGATAGGCTTAATCCAGACAGTCAATGGTATTAGAAAAACTACAACTACAACTATTAGGAGTCGAGATAGTTACTCTTATGAATTTAACCCTAGTAGAGCAGATGCGCTTGACTTTAGCAGTAGTGCATTGAGCGCTGTTACAGCTTTGAATGGTGCTACTAGATTTGCTGGTAATATCCAGGCAGGAACAAATACTTTTAGTGTATTCTGTAAATTAAAGTCAGATCTCAGCTCAATTTATAATATTTACTACGGCTCTGACACTATTACCTGTGATTATTCAGTGCCTGCAACATACTCACCATCAGTCAGTATTGAATATGATACTCAAGTAAAACAAGCAATAAACGATAGTCAATATACGACACCTATTGTTGGCAATGAGCTTGGAATTACACTTAAACAGGGATGGGGATATGAGTATATAGGGAGTCAGTGGAAGTTTTATAGGTCTGTTGTCACTGCACCAGAAGTAACATGGAGACATAATTATAGATTCACATGTGGTACATGGGGAGCAACATATGCAATTACTATTCAATATTCTGTTAATGGCGGTTCCACGCAAACCACAACACTAAATGGTAGTGGATCTTTTGAGTTCCCAGATATTGCTAATATGAAATATTCAAATATAACGATTACTTACACAGGAAATATGAGGCAAGGTTTTGAGAGGTATATGTTGGGACAAAATGTGAGCAATAATGAGTCTTTTAGTAATGCTGAGCAGAAGTTAGAGGTATCTTCTACTAACGAGGCGGAAGGATTGACTATAGGTTATTATAAACCAGGTAACGCAAAGGAGACTGGTGGCGGACTCATAGGTGAAACTAGATGGTATTATACATCCCGTATTCCAGTATATAATAATACTCCATATTATATTTCATTCACATTAAAGTGGACGTATACTGGTAGATGTGCATGGGAAAACTTAGGTGGAATATTAGATGGTGAGCGTACTGATACTGTTTCTGGATCTAAAGACGTAGTTCTTGCGCCTAGTGCTTCCACAACTGTAGATTTTAAAATACAGTTCCATAGTCACGCTACCAATGTGGCAGGATCTATGGAGTGGCAAGAAGATATAAAAGATGATGCTACAGTATTAATAACTTCTGTGTCATCTAGCCAATATATGTAGTTGCTCTAGTTCTAATTTGTTTGCAATACATTATGAGTATAAAAAAACATTTATGATGTGAATCATAAATGTTTTTTATATTTTGTACAAAATATAAAAACTTCCCTTTGGCAGAGTAGTATCTACTAAAGAGAAGTGTAGATTGGTTAGTGTCGAGATTTCAAAACTCTTTTTTCTAGGAGTGCTACCAATAGGTACATCACGCTGGCTAATACACACAAAATTAATGTGCTAGCCATGACCAAGTCTAGTTGAAATACCTGACTACCATATACTATTAGATAACCTAGTCCAGCACTGCTTACTAGATATTCGCCCATGATGGTTCCTACCCAACTGAGTCCAACATTTATCTTTAGTACTGAGATAAATTGCGGTATACTGCTAGGTAGTACTAATTTCCAGAGAATTTGCAGAGTATTTGCTCCCATACTTTTCATTAATAGTATTTTATCTTTGTCACATTCTCTAAAGGCATTTAGCATAGAAATAATTGTAACAACTATTAATATCAAGAAACAAATGGTGACAATGCTCTGTATACCTGCACCCACCCAAATGATTACTATAGGTCCTAGGGCAATTTTTGGTAAACTATTCAAAACTACAATGTACGGGTCTAATATTCTTCGTAGTTTTTCACTCCACCACAAAAGAATTGCTATTAGGGTACCTAAGATGGTGGCTATGGCAAAGCCTAGTACGGTCTCATATAGAGTAATAGCTGTATGGTACCACAAATCACCACTTGCGTATAGTTCTGCTATCGTGTTTATGATCCTACTAGGACTACTCATGATGAATGTATTTATTACACCAAAGTATCCCAGTAATTCCCACAAAGCTATAAATACTACAAGAATAGCAATCTGACATACCAGTACAAAAACTTTGTCTTTTTTCTCTTTTCGCAAATATTTTAAGTGTTCTTCAGAGTACATTAATTTTTTATTCACTATCTAACTCCTTCCAGACAAAGTTCAAAAGTTCTGTAAATCTCTTATCTTTTTTCCTTTTTGATGGGGAGACTGTTTTATCTAGGTCAACCATTACTACATTGCGGACAGTAGCTGGGCGATGAGAGAGAACAATTATTTTATCCGCCATGCACACAGCCTCATTTATATCATGGGTAACTAATATTGATGTGATTTTTTCATTTCGAATAATATCACTTACATCATCTATTACAGTCTGTCTAGTTTGGTAATCCAGTGCACCAAAAGGCTCATCTAGTAACAAGATTTTTGGTCTAAGTACTAGCGTGCGTATTAGTGCCACTCTTTGTCGCATTCCTCCACTTAGTTGATGAGGGTATTGATTGGCAAAGTCGGTAAGTCCATACTTTTTGAGCAGGTCTTGCACTATTTGTTTGCTTTCGGGGGATTTGTCTTTGCTAATTTCCAAACCCAATTCAACATTTTTTTGGATAGTACGCCAACCAAATAAATGGTCTCTTTGGAACATATATCCAATCTCTCTAGTGTTGGTAGCCAAAGGTTTGCCATCTAAGGTAATAGTACCACTACTAGGCTTCAATATACCCGCAATAATAGATAAGATTGTTGTTTTACCACAGCCACTAGGTCCCACTATTGCTACAAATTCTTGCTTTGCCACATCTATATTTACATTCTTTAATGCCATTGTCTCGCCTTGTTTGCTATGATAGTTGAGGCAAATATTAGATAATTTGAGGTATGGTTGCATATTTTCTCCTTTGGTCAATGGTGTAAAAAGATAAACAATCTACATTCCCAGTATATTAAGTTTTGTATCATTTTGTGCCTACTTTGATTATGAATTTGATTTAATGATAAATAGGTGTAAGATGTTTTATGAAAACAAAAAACCTTTTGACTATCCAAAGGTTTTTTGTCTCGCTTAGAACATTTCAAAATACTTTAATGTCTTATTGGCAATAGTATTGTCTATTACATCTGCAAATGTTACATTAGCATTTTCATCTAATTCGTCTGCGAATGTAATAATTTCTATTAGTCTATTAAAGCTATCCTCTGTCATTACCGGACTAGTTGCGTAGGCGCCTATAGTCATGTAGTTGAGTATGGCACTTTTGAGATGTGCCTCGTTACTACCTACAAAGCTTGGCATTACACTATCTACTACAGCATCTATGTCTGCAGTCATTAAGTATTGATAACCTCTGTATATAGCTCGCAAAAATCTTTCTGCAGTGAGTGAGTTGTCTGTTAAGTATTTTTGATTTGCGACAAAAGCAGTGTAGGGTACAGTACCTCCTAATTCACCTACAGAGGCTACGATATATCCTTTCCCTTCATCTTCGTAAGCACTTGCGGTTGGTTCAAACATTGTACAGTAATCTCCACGCCCACCTTCAAATGCTCCAGCGACCAAGCCAAAGTCTACACCAAGGTCTAGAGTATAATCTGTACCTGCCTCAAGCCCTGCCAAATGCAAACCATACTCAAGTGTCATTGCTGGCATACCACCTCTACGACCAGCGACAATAGTACTGCCTGCTAAGTCAGATACCTCAAATTCAGCATTTGATTCTCTTGCTATTAGGAATGAACCGTCACAAGCAGTTAATTGACCAAAGACTGTAGGCCTTTCTTGATTGCCCTGTACTACATTGTATACAACAGTCTCTGGTCCACAAAGACCTATATCCACCTGTCCGCTTATTACTGCTGTCATTACATTGTTTGAGCCATTGCCTAGACTGATTTCTACATTCAAACCTTCATCGGTAAAATACCCATTATTTAATGCAATATACATAGGTGCATAAAATACACTGTGTGTTACTTCACTAACTCTTACAGTCTGTGTTGTTTGGGTATTGTTACAACCAGCTAGACCAAAAAAAGTAAACATTGGTAGCATCAATACCGCTAATAAAAATGGTAGTTTTTTCAATTATTCCTCCTTATTTAGATAATCATTACAATATATTCTAATTTTCTATTTTTTGTTAATTTTCTTTACCTATATAAATTTTTATGTTATAATTAGTGCATTCTAATGATAAGAGAATTTGATATACGAGGGGTTAGGGGAATATGAAAGAAAAGTTTAAGGGATTTTGGAATGTTCCCAACATGTTATCTCTGTTTAGATTGTTGTTGGTGCCTGTATTGGTTATCACTTTTTTTTATGTACCAGGGGAGGATTATATTGCTCCACTTATTGTATTCGTCATAGCTAGTATTACTGATACGCTAGATGGTATCATCGCTCGTGTTACCAATAACATTACAGAGGTCGGTATAGTATTAGACCCATTGGCTGACAAGCTATTAAAGATTGCTACTTTAATTTGTTTTGGCATTGTTGATGTGATACCTGTGTGGCTTGTGGTGACATTGATAGTTGTAGATGTTGCTATGATAATTACAGGGGTTTGTTTGTACAAACGCAATATTACTATTCCTAGTAATTTTATAGGGAAAGCAGGTACATTCGTAATGTCAGTTGGATTGATAATGTGTTTCTTTCACAGTAGATTAAATGGTTGGGATACCATTATCTTGTATTCGGGACTGATTATTATAGTCATTAGTGTAATTGTTTATATTGCTAAAAATGCGGGTAGAGTATTTGGTAAAAAGACTACTGCCACCTCTAATACTGGTGCAGATGCAAAAGTAGTAGATACTACTGCTCAAAAAGTATCTGATGCAGATAATAGTGAGAAAGAGTCAAAGCCAGCAACCATTATAGAGGTGCCAGCACAAAAAGACTCAAAACTAGACAATTAGCATATTGACAACTATACTTGATTGTGGTATACTACACTTAGTTTTTGATACTGAGTGTATTTTTCAAAACTAAATATATTTTTTGAGGTAAAAAATGAGTTTTGGATTATTAGGTGTAGATTCTATATTAGAGTACTTGTCACAAACTACTGTCATTATTGGTATTACTCTATTGATTATTGGCTTGGCAATAGCAATGTTGTCAAAAAGGATAGCTAGAGTAGCACGTAAATCAAATGATGTTCGTGATGATGACAGGATTACTCTTGTATTGAGAGTTATTGGTTTGTTATTCATTGTAGCAGGTTTTATTGTTTCGGTTATTCAGTAATTGACAAAAATAATGCTTTGATTTTTTATTTAGACTTTATATTGCTTTTTTTGCAGGTTAGATTTGGCTCACCCTATTATAAAATATTAGGGTGAGTCTTTTTTGTTGCGGAGGCAATATGGAGGTAATAGTCGAAAATGTAATATTAGATAACTTTACCATGGATTATCTTTTGCTATTTTTGACAAATAAGTTTACAAATTCCCCTACCTCTCACAGATGTTTATTTGTGGCATGCTTGTTTGGTACTGGGTTTAGTTTGATTAGCCCTATTTTGGTTTTGCCAAGCTTATTATGGATAATTTTAAAATTAGTTGTGGGGTTGATAATAGTATTGCTGTCTCTATGTAGCTTTTATAAGATTTTTAGTAGATATTTAATATTTATGTTGTTGACATTTGCTTTTGGTGGGGCAATGTATGCAGTATTTTACTTTTTTGGTACTAGCACAAGTGCTGGAGCCAGTATTACATATTATAGTGAGATACCTTTTGCCTTTGTGCTGAGTAGTGCAATATTGTTAAGTATATTGGTATATGGGCAAATTAATAGATTTATGACAACAAAAAAATACTCTCAGTATAGTGTTGATGTGGTGTTATGCATTCGTAACAAGCCAGTAAAAATGCGTGGATTTATTGATACTGGTAATACATTACAAAATCAAGTAGGTCGCCCTGTAGTAATATTAAATGAAAAAGATTTAAAAAATTGGTTTAATGCAAGTGAGCGTATAGATATTATTTTACATAAGTACAAAGATGTTGTGTTGAGCAATCCACAAGTATTATCTTTAAAAACAGTAGGCAATCAATCTCAATTATTAGTTTTTGATGCCGACTATATCAAGTTAAACGAAAGGAAATATGATGTTGCAGTTGGCATAAATCAAGGTAATATTCCTTTGAGCAAGCGTTTTGATGTTCTCCTAAATAGTAAATTGATAGAGGTGTAAATATGTTTTCTTGGGTAAATAAACTTATTACAAAGATTTTAGGAAAAGATTATAGAGAGTACGAAGATTTGTTACTGTTTTTATGTAATAATGAGGCGTTACCAAATCCTATGGATGCAGAGTTGGAGGAGGAATATCAGCGACGATGGCAAAATGGTGATATTGAGGCAAAAAACAAACTAATAGAGCATAACTTGCGCTTGGTAGTTTATATAGCAAAAAAATTTGAAAATACAGGTCTTGAGATGGATGATTTGATTAGCGTTGGATCTATTGGGCTAATAAAGGCTGTTAATACTTTTAATTTAGATAAAAAAATAAAGTTAGCAACATATGCCAGCAGATGTATCGAAAATGAAATATTGATGCATTTGCGAAAAACTAGTAAACAAAAAAATGAAATTTCTCTTGATAAACCACTTAGTCTTGATGCTGATGGTAATGAGTTGTTGTTGGCAGATGTATTGGGAGTAGACTGTGACGAGGTCTTTAGCGGATTAGAAACACAATTTGAAAATGAAATGCTGTATCAAGTACTAAACAAATTAGACAAACGGGATAGAGGTATTATGGCAATGCGTTTTGGATTAGATGGACAGGAGAGTAAAACTCAAAAAGAAGTAGCGGATATGTTAAACATTTCTCAAAGTTATATTTCACGAATAGAAAAGAAAATATTAGCAAAGATGAAAAAATCTATATCAAAAATAAATTAATTTTTTGAATAAAAATGATTTTGTCGCCAACACTACTATTAACGTTAGTGAGGGGTAGACAATGTCAAACAAAGTTTTTATTTGTGGTGTGAATACTGCCAATTTGCCCAAATATACAGCATTGGAACAGGCAGAGCTGATGCGCAAGATAAAGCAAGGTGATGAGAATGCAAAACAGCAGTTTATCTTTGGTAATATGCGTTTAGTACTGTCAGTTGTGCAAAAATTTTTGGCTAGGCATGGGAATGCTGATGATCTTTTTCAGGTAGGTTGTGTAGGGTTAATAAAAGCTATAGATAATTTTGATGTTAGCTTAAATGTCAAATTTTCTACTTATGCTGTGCCTATGATTATGGGTGAGATTCGTAGATTTTTACGTGATAATAATGCGGTGAGAGTAAGTCGCAGTTTGCGAGACATTGCATATAGGGCATTGCAGTCTAGAGAACGTTTGACCAGTACGCTACAAAGAGAACCAAATCTTGAGGAGATAGCACAAGACTTAAATGAGCCCTATAGAGAAGTAGTATGTGCGTTAGATGCTATTAGCGAACCAATGAGTCTATCAGAACCAATTTATAGTGATGATCAAGATGTTTTGGAACTGGGGGAGCATATAGCGGATACTTATGATACTGATGAAAAATGGTTGGACAAGGTTACTATCAAAGACGCTCTAGAGGCATTAGATGAGAGAGAAAAGCGGATTATATTATTGAGATATTACGTTGGTAAGACTCAAGTTGAGGTGAGTGATGAGGTGGGAATTAGTCAAGCTCAGGTCAGTCGCCTAGAAAAGACTGCACTCAAAACAGTAAAGAAATTCTTTATGTAAAGCAATACTATTGTAGTATTGCTTTTTGTATTATATTTTAATATTTATGTTAATACATAATGAATTTATTTAGTATAGCCTGACATTATTCCTAGAATAAGTCTGTAATTATATGAACTAATTTTTCATATATAGTTATATGAGTTACACATATTTAGATATGTGTTGTTTTTTGAATTTGCACAATATGTTATTGATAGTAATATAAAATAAAAATTAGAATATAAAAAGAGGTAATAGGTGGAAACAAGTTTTAGTGAGTTGCGTACAAAGATTGTTATTAATCTAACCGATGGTAAGAGACTAGGCAATGTAATAGATATGATATTTGAGGAATGTACTGCAAAGATATTAGGCATTATTGTGCCAGGCAATAGAGGTTTTTCCTCTATGTTTAGGGCAAAAGAGGATCTATTTATTCCATATCATAATATATGCAAAATAGGTCAAGACACTATCTTGGTAGATTTAACACTCAATAGACCAATGCCACAAAGTCTTTCTGCTCCTAATCAAACAGTACAGCCTCAATCAATATCAGTAAAGAATAATCATACAGCAAATTTTGTAGAGCCTGATTTTCGTGAGATGTGAGATGATTGTGCATAGATTACAAAATTGGTATAGTTTTTTGTAAATACTTTACAATATCACTATTTTTTAGTAAACTAGTGTTGATAAGGTAGAGGTGTTTTTACTTATGAAATGTAAATATTGTGGCTGTGTTGATAGCAAAGTAATAGATAGTCGTACGTCTGATGATTATTTGACTGTTCGCAGGCGTAGAGAATGTATAAATTGTGGTAAACGTTTTACTACTTTTGAGGAGTATGAGACTATACCAATTCTGGTGGTAAAAAAAGATGGTAGTAGGCAGGCATTTGATAGAGAAAAAATTAGGCGTGGTATCATAAAGGCGTGTGAAAAGCGACCTGTGACCATTAATCAAATAGAGCAGATGGTTCTCAATGTAGAGAAAGAGGTTTACAACTCTTTGGCTCAAGAGATATCTTCACAGCGCATAGGTGAGGCTGTAATGCAACAACTAAAAAAAGTTGATGAGGTTGCTTATATAAGATTTGCATCAGTTTATAGACAGTTTACTGATATCAGTAATTTTGTGGAATTGCTCAATGATTTTACTCAAGAGAGCAAACATCGCAAGCAAAATAAGAGTGCAGAGATAGAGCACGATACAAAATAATTTATTTGATGCAATATTATTAAAGTGCATAGTACTATGCACTTTTTGCTTTTATAATTGGGGATTTTGATGGTACTATGCATATTTTGTTTTGTTACCTAAGTAATATTTTGCGAATAGTTTAGTGCTATTCTTTTGTTCATATAAATTAGGGGGCATATTTACTTTGTAAAGTTACACTTATTTTATATAGTGAGAATTAATTGTTGATTGTTTTTTTGATTTGTGCTAAACTAGTAAATAATATTAAGCATTAAGTAATTTGGAGGTCGAGCGATCATGTACAAACCTGTTGTCGCTATAGTAGGTAAGCCCAATGTGGGGAAGTCATCATTTTTTAATAGAGTCATAGGTAAGCGTGTCAGTATTGTGGAGGACACTCCTGGTGTGACTAGAGACCGAGTATATTGTGATACTGATTGGGCTGGTCATGCAATGACCTTGATTGACACTGGTGGCATAGAGCCCAATCTCGATAATGAATGGCAAAAGTATATACTGATGCAGGCTCAGTTGGCTATAGATGTTGCTGATGTGGTTGTCTTTATTATAGATGGCAAGCAGGGCGTTACTCCTGATGATCAACATGTTGCTATGTTGTTGCGCAAGAGTAAAAAACCAATAGTGCTAGCTGTAAACAAAATGGATAATTTGCGTGGTGAGGATTTATTAGCATTTTATGAGTTGGGCTTGGGTGAACCTATAGGTATGAGTTGTAGTCATGGATTGGGTGTTGCTGATGTTTTGGATGCGGTAGTTGCTAAATTGTCAGCCAAAGTTGCCCCTATAGATGAGGAGAATCGTACAAAAATTGCCATAGTAGGTAGACCTAATGCGGGTAAGAGTAGCATTACCAATAGATTATTAGGTGAAGAGCGTGTGGTAGTTAGTCCAATAGCGGGGACTACTAGGGATAGTATAGATGCACCATTCCGGTATAATGGAAAAGACTATACAATAATAGATACTGCGGGTATTAGGCGAAAAAATAAGATTGATTATTCATCAATTGAGGGTTATAGTGTAATGCGCTCTTTGGCTGCTATTCGTCGAGCGGATATTGTATTGTATGTATTGGATGCGTCAGATGAGATAACTGAGCAAGATGTTAGAGTGCTGGGCTACATTCATGAGCAGGGTAAACCAAGTGTGATCGTGTACAACAAATGGGATTTGGTCGAAAAAGATAGTCATACTGTCAATGTATACAAACAAAAACTCCAAAATGACCTAAAGTTTATGAGCTATTTTGTAGTAGTATATGTTAGTGCATTGGAGGGAACACGCTTTGGTAAAATTATGGAATCAGTAGAGTATGTTTATGAGCATGCAAATACTCGTATACCTACTGGATTATTAAATGAAATAATTCAAGATGCCATATTTTCATCAGAGCCGCCTAGTAAGGCTGGACATAGATTGAAGATTAATTATGCTACCCAGGTTGCTGTTTGTCCTCCTACTTTTGCTTTATTTGTAAACAATCCAGATCTGATGCATTTTAGTTATATGAGATATTTAGAAAATAGCTTGAGGAAAGCAAAAAATTTTGAGGGTACACCTATACGCATACTTTTGCGCAAAAAGTCAAAGGAGTAAGAGATGAATTATTGGTTGTTGGCAATTTTAATAGTGGTAAGTTATTTTATTGGTAACATCAATTTTGGTAGAATATTGTCAAGGAAAAACAAAGTAGATCTTAGCAAATCTGGCTCTGGTAATCTCGGCGCTACCAATATGTATCGCACGATGGGTGCCAAAATGGGATATCTTACTTTGGTCCTCGATGCCCTAAAGGGTGTGATTGCGGCACTAATAGGGTATTTTGCACTTGCTGCCACATTTCCAGATAATAGGATAGGCTTGTACGCTTGTGGTTTAGCCGCAGTAATAGGACATATATTCCCTGTTATTTACAAGTTTAAGGGCGGTAAAGGTATATCTACTAGTATGGGAGTATTTTTGGTTGCCCAACCTATAGTCACGCTTATTACTTTTGTAATTTTATTTATTTATGTATGGTTTTTTAAATATGTTTCTGTCGCTTCATTGCTGTTGACTACAGTAATAGTTGTCTACGAAAATTTGACCATGCCAGAGCCGAATCTAGCCGTTAGTTTGTTAACCTTTGGCATATGGGCTTTGACATGGTTTGCTCATCGGGCAAATATTGAGAGATTATTGTTGGGACAAGAGCGTGAGACCAATATCCAGGCTAAAATATTTAAAGACAAAAAAAGGCAAGCAAAGCGAGATGAACGGTCTGAGGAAAAAGCCGAGAAGATAGAAATCAAAATGGAGAAGAAAGAGGAGAGGGCAGAACTAAGGCAGGCAAAGAAAAGTGCTAAGGCTCATTATAAACAGGCTAAGCGTGCTTATCGTAAGGCAAAGAGACCAAAACTGACTAATGTATGGAAGTTTAGCTTGTACAAAAAATCTGATGATGACAAAGATTCAAAATAACAAAAGGCACATTTTTAGTCAGTAAGTTTCCAAACCAACGAAAGAGGATAGCGGGAGTCAAAATGCTATCCTTTTAATATTAGTCCAATTTCAAAGGTTATAACCTATGCGTTTTTTGTTGATAATTTGGCTTTACTTCTACGTGTTGACTTGATAATTAAATGTTTTTATTTAGGACTATATTGTTGATTGATTTAATTAAAAAACATATCTTTATATCGGTAACAAACTAAAAAATATCCCCATATGATACTAGATAGGGGATATTTTATTTTTGTCATATGCAAAAGGAGGAAAACAAATCGAAAAACTAATAATAAATGGTGGCAAACAACTAAATGGAGAAGTTGTAGTTGACAAAGCCAAAAATTCTATTTTACCTATTTTAGCTAGTACTTTATTGTGTCCCGAGAGGTGTATTATACATAATAATCCTGATTATACAGATATACGCAACATGTGTCATATTTTAGCTGACTTGGGGGCGGGGGTAATAGTAGATGGCGATAATTTAATTATAGATAATAGTACTACTACAAAATACTTTATTGCACCTGATTTGGCTAAGGTGATACGTTCTAGTATCTTTGCCTTGGGGGCATTGTTAGGACGTTTTGGCAAGGCGAGAGTTTCTTATCCTGGTGGTTGTGATATAGGGCTAAGGCCAATTGATTTACACCTCAAAGGTTTACGAGATTTGGGTGTAGATATACAAGAATCTCATGGTTTAATTAATTGTGATGCTAGTCGTATTCATGGAGGTGAGGTGTATCTAGATTATCCTAGTGTTGGGGCTACCGAAAATTTGATAATGGCAAGTACTGTGGGTAAAAAAAGAAAGACGATAATACATAATGCAGCAAAAGAACCTGAGATAGAGGATTTGCAAAATTTTATAAATGCAATGGGAGGGAAAGTCAAAGGAGCTGGTACTAGCACTATAACAATAGAAAGCGTAGATCAGCTGCATGGTACTATTTTTACACCAATTGCAGATAGGATAATAGCGGGCACTTATCTTATCGCTGGGGCTATGACTGGTGGGGAGATAAGCGTGGTTGGTTGTGAGCCATATTTGCTACAAGCTCTTATTGATAAATTGATTAAAAGTAGTTGCAAAGTTGATACAAAAGGTGATAAAATCATACTAAGGGCAAGTGGCAAAAGAAAATGCTTTGGGTTTGTGGAGACTTTGCCTTACCCAGGTTTTCCTACAGATTTGCAGGCACAAATTTTAACCATGGCTACTATATGTAGAGGTAATAGTGTCATAAGGGAAAATTTATTTGAGGCTAGATACAAATATGTGCCCGAGTTAATTAAAATGGGTGCCAATGTAGTGGTGCGTGATAGGACTGCGTTTGTTAGTGGAGTAAGAGAGTTACAGGGCGCAAGTGTCTATGCTAGTGATTTGCGTGGAGGAGTTGCGTTGGTACTTGCGGGACTGGTCGCACGAGGATATACTACAGTAAATGATATTTGGCATATTGACAGGGGGTATAGGCATATTGAGCAAACTTTGAGTGAGCTAGGTGCTGACATACAAAGGATATAGTTTTGTTAGGGGGGAGGAGTCCATGCAAAAAAACAAGGCGCTGGCTATAGTGTTGCTGGTATTATTTGTATTAGTGCTGTTAGTTGTGTTGGCGAGTGCTGTATTTTGTGTTGGTACAGTCGAATTGGTTTGGTACAATACTCCCAACAAATGTGCCACAATTACAGTAGAAAAAGTGGTCAAGGATAGTGGTATGTCAAACAATCAGAGTATTTTTACTTTGGATAGACAACGCTATATACAAAATATAGAGCAGAGTGATCCATATCTAAAGGTGTTATCTTATGAAGTGGTTTGGCCTAACAATATTCGTATCCATTTAATGGAGCGAGAGGAAGTATACTGCATTCAAGACGATGATCGCTATCTAATATTAGATGAGGAATTTAAAGTATTGAGAGAGGGCCAAGGTGAGTATCAGGGAGGAGCTGTAGATTGTATATTGATACAAGGCAGGTCTAGTTTTGATACTACAGGTTACAACATAGGTGATTTTGTACCAGAGCAAGATTTTGTAGATTATGTTGGATTGGTAGATGCTTTTGAGGCAAGCGGTATGGATTTAGTTGGTCTCAAGGCTCTTATCCATGATGTAGAGGTCGTGGGTGATGTTTTGACTATGCACACATATTTGGGCGTGGATATAGAGATTCTCAACAGCTCCTATTATACTAATACAAAAGTTTCTGCGGCTTTGGGGAAATTGGAAGATTTGGAGCCAAATGAATACTCAAAAGGGAGTATTTATGTATTCAAAAATGAGCAGTCATTAATCGAGGCTAGGTATCTTGCATAAAAATACAAAATGCCTAGATGCAAATGTATAAATTTGCATCTTTTTTTATAAATATATTTATTTTTGTTTGACTTGGTATTTTAAATAAACTATAATAATCATATATCCCTGAATTGTTTAATCTTCTCGAGTATACTGATGAAGGAGGCGCAAGATATGGCAAGGAGAAATGTTGCGGTATTGGAGTTTGGTACCAGTCGTATCTCTGCTATTATCGGTGACAGAGGGATAAACAATACATTTGATATTAGAGGCTTTGGTGAGGTTAATTATTCAGGGTTTATGGACGGCGAATTTTTGTGCCCTGATGAGTTAAATAATTGTGTGCGTACAGTGTTGGCTACCGCCGAAAATAATGCTAGATGCAAGATCACTCATCTCTATGTAGGTATACCTGCTGAGTTTTGTGTGAATGCAGTTCGTAGTGTCTCACATTCCTTTCCTAAAAAGCATAGGATTAGTGAGCGTGATGTTGAGGATTTATTCGCTGAGGCAGACGACTTTGGTAGTAGTACTACACATATGGTGGTTAATCGTAGTCCTATATACTTTGCGTTAGATGACAACAGGCGTATAATTGAGCCAAAGGGAGTCGTGACGACCAAGATTACTGCGATGCTTAGCTTTTGCCTGGGGGAGCGTGGCTTTATTACAACTATTTCAGAGATTTTGCGCCCATTGAGGATAGGTTATGTTGATTTTGTTTGTGAGCCATTGAGTGAGGCATTATACCTATTTACACCTAGTGAGAGGGACTCTTGTGCAATACTGGTTGATACAGGTTATTTAACAACTAGCGTTAGTATAGTGATGGGTGATGGCTTGGTATCTTTGCGCAGTTTTTCGTTGGGGGGCGGACACATAGTGGCTGACCTCGTGGAGAACTTTGATATTCCGTTTGCTGTGGCTGAGGCGTTAAAGCGTAAGATTGTCTTGTCTTATCAGCCAGAAAAAGGTGATTACTACGAGGTCATTGTGGACAATCAGCCATACAAGATTGATGCAGGATTAGCCAATGCTGTTGCTTCTAGCAGGGTGGTGCAGATTGCAAAAATGGTACAAAAGTGTCTTGATGATAGCCAGTTTGAGTACCCTAGTTACATACCTATTCATATTACCGGTGGTGGGCTGTGTTATGTGAAGGGCGCTAGAGATTTGCTACAAAAAATACTCAATAAAGACGTCAAGGTAATAGTACCACCTGTACCACAGTTGGATAAACCTCACGCATCTGGTATTTTGGGCTTGTTAGATTTAGCTCTCAAACAGAGCAAGGGTAGCACTTTGATTTTCTTAAAAATCTTCAAAAAATAGAGATTGTTATGGAGGAAGATATGGATACTTACAATAGTAACAACGGTTACCAAGCACAGAGTCAGGTTAATCCTGTTGTAAAGATAAAGGTTATTGGTGTCGGTGGTGGTGGTAGCAATGCTGTCAACCGTATGATTAACGCTGGTGTAAATGGTGTTGAGTTTATTGCTGTGAATACCGACAAACAGTCCTTGCAAGTGAGCAAAGCTGATTATCGTATTCAGATAGGTATTAAGTTGACTCGTGGTTGGGGCGCAGGAGCTGACCCTGAGATCGGTTTTAAGGCGGCAGAGGAAAACTATGAGGAGCTCAATCAGGCGTTAAACGATGCTGATTTGGTGTTTGTTACTGCTGGTATGGGAGGAGGTACTGGTACAGGTGCTGCGCCTCTAATTGCTAGTATTGCTAGAGAAAAAGAAATTTTGACTATAGCTGTTGTTACCAAACCATTCAATTTTGAGGGACGCAAGCGTATGGAGAACGCTGAGCGTGGTATTGAGGCGTTGAGTCAAGTTGTAGATGCGCTTGTTATTATTCCTAACGAAAAATTATTCAAGTTGGTACCAAAGGGAACTGGTATCGTGGATACTTTTAGGTACGCAGATGATGTATTGCGTCAAGGTGTACAAGGTATATCCAATTTGATTATTGAGAATGCTCTGATTAATCTAGATTTTGCTGATGTGCGTACCACTATGAAAAATAAAGGTCTAGCACACATGGGTATTGGTAGAGCAAAGGGTGAGCGCAAGATTTTTGAAGCATTGAGTCAAGCAGTATCCAGTCCATTATTGGAGACTACCATTGAGGGCGCTACTGGCATTATCTTTAATGTCAAGGGAGGTCTTGACTTGCCGATAGACCAAGTCCACGAGGCTGCTGATTTGATGCGTGATATAGTTGACCCAAACTGTAATATCATCTTTGGTGCTAGTGTAGATGAGTCTTTGGAAGACGCTGTAGAGATTACTGTAATTGCTACAGGTTTCCAAGGCGATAGTGCAGATGCACAAAAGGCTGAGGACTCTGAGGAAACAGAGGACAATGATGAGGCACATTCTCAAGAGAAGTATGCTGAGTTTTTGGCTAAGCGTATCCAAAGTGGCAAAGTGAGTCCTAGCTCATATGATGAGGAAGAAAGAGAATTGGCAGAGAGTGCTAATAGCGGTCGTGAGATAGGGGCAAGCTCTCGTAGAGACAATATGACTTCCAGAATGGAGATTGACGAAGATGATATTCCTCCATTTTTGCGCAAACTTCGTAACAATCGTAAGTAATAAATAACTCACAGGTACTGCCTGTGTTTTATTTTTTTATTATTCATAATTATTGGTATTCGCTCATATATTGTGGTATCTACAAAGTTTTTTAAGGAGCAAATTATGGATAATAATAGTATATATCAGGATATTGCCACTCGTACTAATGGTGATCTATATGTTGGAGTGGTGGGGCCTGTTAGGGTAGGAAAATCTACTTTCATAACACAGTTTATGCAAAAATTTGTCTTACCTAATATGTCAAATGATAATCTGCGTGCTTGTGCAGTAGATGAGCTACCTCAATCTGCTGATGGTAGTGCAATTATGACAACTCAACCTAAATTTGTGCCAGCAGAATCGGTTCGTGTGGATTTGGGTAATTCTGTAATGGCAAATGTGAGGTTGATAGATTGTGTGGGGTATCTTGTAAATGGTGCTACAGGGCATATCCAAGACAATAAACCTCGAATGGTAAAGACTCCTTGGAGCGAAGATGCTATGCCTTTTGAAAAAGCTGCTGAGATTGGGACACACAAGGTAGTGGCAGAGCATTCTACAGTGGCGATTTTAATGACTACTGATGGTAGTTTTGGAGATATTCAGCGTGAGAATTTTGTGCCAGCAGAGGAGAGATTGGTTAGAGAGTTAAAAGAGGAACAAAAGCCCTTTGTAGTGGTAGTTAATAGTGCAAAACCACGCTCTAATGAAACACGGGAATTAGTCAAATCTCTTCATGACAAATATGCGGTGGGTGTTTTGGCTTTGAATGCTAGTGAATTGACCGAAAAAGATGTGGCGGATACGTTTGATGAAATTTTGCAAGAGTTTCCAATTGTTGGAGTGGAGTTAAAAATGCCTGATTGGCTTACTGCCTTGCCTTTTGACAATGAGATAATTACCGAGATAGTTAGAGAAATGGATAAGGTGACAGGTACAGCGACAAAGATAGGAGACTTTGACAAAACTACTACATTATTTGAGGAAAGTGAACGTTTTGAGCCGTTGGTGGTGTCCAGTGTAGAGTTGGGCAAAGGTAAAATAATCTATGACCTGATACCAAAGTCGGGATTATTTTATGAGGTATTGAGCAACCAGTGTGGTATGCAGATTGCAAATGATTTTGAGTTGGTCGCTCATATTCGTTCTCTAGCAGAGGCAAAAAAGCATTATGACAAATTAAAGGACGCTTTAGATAACGTTGAGGAATATGGTTATGGTGTAGTGCAACCTGCGCTAGAGGATATGGTATTTGATGAGCCTACATTGGTAAAGCAGGGTAGTAATCGTTGGGGTGTAAAATTGCGTGCGACAGCACCTAGCTTGCACATAATGAGAGTAGACATTGAGACAGAGATAAATCCTATGGTAGGTAGCGAGCAACAGTCTAGAGATTTGGTGGAATATCTGAATACAGAGAGTCAAGAGAATCCTGCGGGAATTTGGGGAACAAATATGTTTGGAAAGTCTATGCAACAGTTAATGAGTGAGGGGTTGAGTAGTAAGATAAATGCGATGCCACTAGAGGCTCAAAAGAAAATGCGAAAGACACTAACCCGTATAGTTAATGAGGGTAAGGGTGGTATTATTTGTATATTATTGTAAGATTTTTTGTTTATCAAAACATGCTTTAACTTTTTGAATGCTTTAAAATTTTTTTAAATAGAGATAAGTTATCTCTATTTTTTGTTATTTTACGCACAATAATGATAGGCGAATTAATGCTCATTTAGTTATTTTGTGTCCCAAATCGGTTGTCTTAAAATTGTGAAATATGATACACTAAAGAGACTTATGTTGTACTAAGTATGATACTATTTAGTGGGGTTATTAAATGAAAGTTCCGTACTTTGTGAGTCCAAAAGCATTCAAAGTTTGCTTTTATGTTATTCTTGTTTTATTACTAGCATTTACTAGTATTATTGTTATAGATATATTTGCTAGGCAGTCTCAAGATGGCGGTGAGGTGAGTGCTGCTTTTAATGGTACTAACAACCTCCAAATTGCTAGTGCGAGTGATTTTGATACATTTAGGACCATGGTAAACAATGGTACTACTTTTAGTGGAAAGACTATTACTCAAACGGCAGATTTTACATTATCTGCAAATTATAATAATCAATTATTATACATAAACTAAAAAGGACTAAATTATTAGTTCTTTTGTTTTTGTTAAATGACACATCAGCTAGTTAACTAGGCGATTTTTTAGGATTTTTATATTATTTCAAAAACCATTATTTTGTTGCTTGTATTTAATTTATTTTTTGGGAAACAATTTGTAATATACTATATGATATCAAAATTATACATTTTGTTTAAAAGTTTTCATTTATTTGATTATTACAAAATACTTTATTTTTTATTTTATTTGTGATATACTTGACGAGTATTAACTATTAATAAGGAGGCTTGTGAGAGTTGAACGAGAATAAGGCAAGGTCTTTTCCGTGGTTGACTATCGTATTACTAATTGTTTTGGTGATAATATTAGCATGGTCGCTCAACAGCAATAGTAACAGCGATAAGGAGATTTCTCGTAACGAATTAATTAGTCAAGTCGAATCAGGTCAGGTAGCAGAGGTGCGTACCAAAGGTTCTATTATTTATGGATTGTATGTTGATTCTGATTTGACTCAAGAACAGTTTGAGAACAATGGACAATATGACTTTTTTGTAAATTGTGGTTATGCGAGCGAGGCACTAGAGTTAGTGCGCTCATGGGAAGAAACAGGGTCTGTAGTAGTGTTTAAGACTGAGGCAGTTGGTGAGAGTTTGCTATCTCAAATGCTACCATACATTTATATTATTTTGTTGGTATGCTTGGCAATCTTTGTAATCAATATGTTGAGGAAAATGAATGGCAAGAATATGGACTTTGGCAAAAACAAAGCAAGAATGGAAGGCAACTTGCGTGTTAGATTTGATGATGTTGCTGGCTGTGAAGAGGAAAAGCGTGAGATGCAAGAGATAGTTGAGTTCCTCAAAAATCCAAAGAAATTTACTGACCTAGGAGCTAGGATCCCCAAAGGAGTATTGTTGGTAGGACCTCCAGGTACAGGTAAGACATTGCTTGCCAAAGCAATTGCTGGTGAGGCAGGTGTTCCATTCTTTAGCATTACTGGTAGTGACTTTGTAGAGATGTTTGTTGGTGTAGGTGCCGCTAGAGTACGTGATTTGTTTGACACTGCCAAAAAGAATATGCCATGTTTGATATTCATAGATGAGATTGATGCTGTCGGTCGTCACCGTGGTACAGGTATTGGTAATACCAATGATGAGCGTGAGCAGACCCTTAACCAATTGCTGGTACAGATGGACGGCTTTGAGTCTAGTGATGGTATAGTAGTAATAGCTGCTACCAACCGTCCTGATGTGTTAGACCCTGCCTTGTTACGTGCAGGTCGTTTTGACAGGCAGATAGTTGTTAATAGACCTGATGTACGTGGTAGAGAAAAGATATTGCGTCTGTACGCAAAGGGTAAGCCTTTTTCTGATAAGATAAACTTTGCTAGTATTGCTCGTATATTATCTGGCGCTACGGGAGCGGATATTGAGAACATTCTAAACGAGGCAGCAATATTAGCCGCTCGAGACAATAGGGCTATTATTACACAGTCGGATATTATGGAAGGTATCAGCAAAGTTACAATGGGACCACAAAAGCGTAGTGCTGTAGTGAGTGAGGAAGACAAGCGCAATACAGCGTACCACGAGGCAGGTCATGCTATTATCGCTAGGAGTTGTGAGAATATCAAGGACGAGGTCCAAGAGGTTAGTATCATACCTAGAGGTCGTGCGGGTGGTTATACATCTCATGCGCCTACAGAGGACTATATGCAGTATACTCGTGAGCAGATATTGGATCATATTCGTATAGCTATGGGGGGTAGAGCCGCTGAGATTATTAAATTTGGTCGCATAGCGACAGGTGCTAGTAGTGATATAAAGCATGCTACATCGTTGGCCCGCAGTATGGTAACTGAGTATGGTATGAGTGACAAGTTGGGGCCAGTATATTACGGTGGGGAAGGAGAAATGTTCCTTGGTCGTGATATGCAATCTAGGAATAATATTAGCGAGCACACCTCGGAGTTGATTGATACAGAGGTAAAGGCTATACTTGAGAATGCGCTGGAAGAGGCTATAACATTATTGCGTGGCAAAATAAAAGTATTAGATAATATGGCTACTGTTTTGCTAGAAAAAGAAACAATATATAGTCAAGATGTAGATGAGTTGTTGGCAGGTAAATCAGCAAAAGTTGTAATCAAAAAGATTGAGGAAAGAGACCAAGAGCACGAGGAGGAAGACCGTAAAGCTCGTGAGGAAAAACAACGCCGTGATGAGGAACTCGCTCGACAGGAAAAAGAGCGTATAGAGGTATTACGCAACAGTGCTATGGCTGCATTTAATGGTCAAAGTACTCAAACATCCAACGATACTGCAGCAAAGGCTGATGCTGACGCAAAACAACAAGATATAGAGACCAAAGCGACTGCTACCAAGTCCGATGAGCCGATAACAGTGTTGGAAGAGGGGAATTTTACTAAGTCTACCCCAAATACAAAAGATACAGATGAATCAAATGATAAATCTGACGCAAAAAAGCAAGATAAAGATGATAAGACTAGTGCATAAAAAATCTATCAATTTGATTGCCAAAATTGCATTAGTGTGATATGATTTTTTATCAAGGATAGCAAAAAGAGGTTATTTATGAAAGTTAAGACATCACAGATAGTTTCAATAGTTAGTTTGAGTATAGTTGGATTGTTGATACTCGCTGTTATATTGTTGGCTGTTATACCTACCTATAAAGGAGCAGTGTTTGCTAATTCCTCAGGGACATTCTCTGAGGCAGACAAGCCAGATACCATAACAGTTCGTACCAATACAGATAAAGAGAAAGAGGTGGTTTATTACAAGGCCAATCCTGAGGATAAAGAGATGTATGATAAATTGTGGAATGCGTATATAGATGCTGGGTCTTATGCAATCTTGGATACATTGTTTATTGGTTTTGCAGGTAAACATGCATACCCAGAACGTACATCGGCATATTCTAGCGCTATGTCCACATTGTTTGATAGTAGTGATGAGTACTGTATGGTCTTTACATGGGCTGAGCCTAGAGATATGATGAATGCTGATGGTACACCATTTAAGTATACAGTAGGTAGTGCAACTTATACTCCTGATCAATATTCAAGAGCATATATCAGTATTACAGCTGATAATGTGATTAAGAATACAAGTGTTTATTTGTTGACTGCACAAAAAGATTTTAAGAGCGGTACTACTAGATATGTGTACAATGCATATCTCAATACAAGTAACTTGTATAAAATTGTGTCAGACTTAGACGACTTAGACTATTCAGCAGTTTAATAATATAAGGAGGTGCGTGCTTTAGCGCACCTCTTTGTGTTATCAATACGAAATCTATAGCAAAAAAGTTGTCAAAAATGGCATTGTGTGTTATTATTATCCTAAATAAAAAGGTAGTAAAAGGTGTCTTATGAGCAAAAAAACGAGAGAGCAAAATAGCAGAGGCAAGTTTTTAACATCTGGGGCTTGTGTCTTTTTGATTGTTGTGTTTGCTTTTTTATTTGCTTTTGGGTTGCTTTGCTCAATCTGGCATGCTGTCACTATTAGTGATGTGAGTGAGGGGAATGTATTTGGATACAGTGCCATGGAGGTGGATACTGATGTTGTGTCACCAGCCTATGTTACTGGGGATAAAATAGTGGTACACGCTATACCGGCTGAGGAGATACAACAGGGAGATTATATCGTTTATAATACTGGTAATGATGAGATAAAGACTTACAGCTTGGGACAAGTAATTAGAGTAGATGCAGATAATTACCGAGTATATGTTACGGACAATACATGTAATGCAAGCGAGACCAAGAGCGTTAATACAGCTCTTTATATAGGTATTGTGGGGCAAGAGTCAGAATTTATGTACAATCTTATAGCGGTATTAAACTCTGCAATAATGGTTTGGTTATTTGCTGTAGTATTTGGTTTAATATTCGTAATACTATTAGCATTGTATATTATAGCTAAAAAACATAGAGATGAATAGTATAATAAAGTTAGTTTAATAATGATTAGTTATTGTTGTTTTATGCTTGCTGTGAAGCAATCAACCTAATAAATCTTGCCGTGAGGCAACAAACACAAGGAGAAAAATGATGAAACTAAGTCTTTTTAAAGTGCAAAATTTTCGCTCAATTTGGAATTCTGGTTGGGTGAGTTGTCAAGATGTTACTGCCATTGCTGGTGTAAACGAGGCAGGTAAGAGTAACTTACTAAAAGCATTGTGGAAGTTAAAACCAGCATTTAGGATAGATAATCGTATAGTGCACAGTGATTTACCTCGTGATAAATTTGATGAGATAATGGATTCTGATGAACTGCCTGTATTTATTACAGCTAAGTTTAGATTGGAGCCAAATGATTTAGCTCAGTTACGAAAGCATTTTCCAAATATCAAACCTTTTGATTCATGTTTGATATCTCGAACGCTCAGCGGAAAGTATATCATAGAGGTACCAGTAAATGTTCCTGAGGCGCAAAAGGATAAATTATATGGTTTGCTTATAAGGTTAATGCCAGGGTTTATTTACTATAGCAATTATGGTAATCTAGATAGCAATATTTATTTGCCACAGATGTTAGCAAAGTTTAACAAGAGTGGAGTTAATGCCCTCAGTACCACAAAGAGGCGTACTATAAAATTGTTGTTAATGTACATTGGTATTACTCCAGAGATGTTGGCTAACGATTTACCTACATTGAGCAAGAGTCAAGAAGATGCGGCACATTTGTCAAGTAGTGATTTGCGTAGGTTGATGGATACTCAAGACAAATACAAGAGGATATTTGCAGATGCTGGTGAGCGTTTATCTTATGATTTTAATCGTTGGTGGCATCAAGGTAAGTACAAGTTTGAGTTTACATTTGATGGCGATAATCTAAAAATTTGGGTAACAGATGACAAGGGTAATCGTGCACCTTTAGAAGAGCGTAGTGTAGGAATGCAATGGTTCTTATCATTCTTCTTGGTGTTCTCTTTGGAGAGTGAGTTCTTTTATACCAATACAGTGCTGTTGCTTGATGAGAGTGGTATGACATTACATAGTTTAGCACAGAGAGATTTGGTACATTTCTTTGAAAAACTTTCTAAGAAAAATCAAATTATTTATTCTACGCACTCAAGTTTTATGTTGCCTACAGAGCATTTGAATAGGACAAAAGTTGTGTACAAAGATGACAAGGGACATAGTATCGTCTCAAATGATTTGTCTGTTAATTCTGAGCGTAGTAACGAAGATTCTTTGTTCCCAATAGAGAGTGCTGTGGGTATTGATATATCTCGTAGTATTTTGAATGGTAGCAATGCGGTGATTGTCATGTCAAATGCTGACCAAAATTACTTAAACATTATTAGGAATTATTTGGTAAGTACAGGAAAATATCAAAATTTTGATGAAGTAGTGTTTGTAGCAACAGGGGATAATGGTATAGATGGTGTAGCGCAAATACTAGGTAAAGGTAGGGGATTGCCAAACGTGTTGCTATCTGCAGATGCACATGGTGAGGATATGCGCAAATATCTTTATAAGCATGCTTATAGCAATGCCAGTCAAAAGGTATTTTGTTTGGACCAGTTTGGTAAATTCCAGACTATAGAAGATGTTTTTCCTTATGAGATATATGCGTACGGTGCAGGTAATTACTTAGCAGGTTTGCTTGGTGATGACTTTGAGATAGATACTGCT
The DNA here is from genome assembly GCA_944383355.1 of uncultured Clostridia bacterium. Classification (GTDB taxonomy): domain Bacteria; phylum Bacillota; class Clostridia; order Christensenellales; family UBA1242; genus RUG666. Next base: position 20,740 of record CALWPF010000003.1, on the reverse strand, counting down.
AGACCTTTACTTGAGCAAATTAGAGAGTACGCAACCAATAATAATCTTAGACTTCCTGTTGACTTTAGAGAGGAATTATCTAGAAGAGTAAAGACTTATATTCAAAAGAATTATAAGAGTGTTAAATTGCCTAGGAATACTCGTAAGTTGTGGGAAGATTTGATTACCAACATATCAAGTGAACGATAATTGTGAAATAGGTTACATACCTATTTTTTTATTGCAAATAAATAATTTTGCTGTTACGTATTAGTTAAATTGATAATGTAAATATTCTTGGCAAAGCATTATACTATGATTACTATTTTAGCTTGCTAGTTCAATTTTGGGGTGTACAATCTAACAATTTGCATATTGACTTTTGGACGGATCGGTGATAAACTTGTATTCGAGAGTGAATAGTTGTGATTGAGGGTAGGATACTATTATCAATTGCAGTTAATGAGGGGAATGCAATATGCAAAAATTACCAAAGTTATCAGATAAACGATATATAGTATTGAGAGGTTATTCTTTGAATAAACCAGACTTAAATGGTGCCTACATTTTTGCTAGTTTGGATAGACAGGAGATGTGCGTTATTGCATCTAACAAGCTGAATATAGATCCCCAATATGTGCGTACAGGTGACATATTTGATGTAGCAAAAATTGATGATGGGTATGATTTGTATCCGCTGTTTGGGGATATATCTGCTGATCGACGCAGGCGCACATTATATGCAAATATCTGTATTTCGATTGATGATTTAACTAACCAAGTTTTAAAATTTTGCGATGTTGATAGTAAACGCAGAGAGCTATATAAACAATTACGTTTGAGGCGAACTGATGATAATGCAGATGTCGACATAGACAGGCAAAACTTTGATGTTAAGATTTCGAGGATTAATGTTTTACAAAAAAATGAAAAAGCAATAGAATCTAATATTAAATTGGTTTGTGAATATATAGAGCAATTGACAAAGGCCTTAGACAGGCAAAAGCAAGATTTTTATTTTGAGTATGATAATAAAGAATTTTTGTATTCTAAAATTATGAAGCAAGTGGTATTTTGGGGAGCAAGGATTGGTACTGGCAAGATTGGTGAGTTACCAAAGAACATAAATGGGCTTGAGCGTTGTTTGAATGATTTGGATACAAGAATATATGAGCAGGAGTACTTGGAGGATAGAGTGAAGGACCGCTTTACTATGCAGACTGCCCAGGACAATAAAATTCAGCAAACTGTATTGAGCATAAATTGATTTTTTAATAACTTAAGTTAGGGGTGGAATATATGATTACTTACTTGAGATATAGCATACATAGAGACAAATTGATGGATAAGCAAGATACTATAGAATTATGTAAACAGAATATAATTGGTGGAGCATTGTATGACACAGTGGTAACTGATGACGCTAATATTGTGCAGGGGATACTAATGCATTATAATACCGAATTGGGCAATTGTTATTGTATGGTTATGCCTGACGGGACAAGGAAAAGTATTGATCCAGATAGAGATTTGGTATCCAAAGATTATTTTATGGTTTTACAATGCAAGAAAGCAGATGAAAATCATTTACCTTCCACAATTGATGTAGTGAGACTTTGTGACCCAAAGTCTGTTGTAACATTAGATGTGTCTAGATGTAATGATGCAGCTCGAAAAAATTTTTTTGCAGGTGGATTGGGAGTCAACATACAGCCTATAAATAGCGATAAATTAAAGGTGTTGGGTATGCAGATGTGTATGACTCCTGCCCAAAGGTTAAAAAATATTAGGGACTATGTTGATTTCTTTGATTTTGTGGGGCAAGATACTGATTTTGGCAATGAGTACGCAAAGGATAGGATTAGTGCTTATCACAATGCTTCTTTTGCTCTATCTCAACTGATCTCTGAGATGCACTATTCTGACCCAGGTATAAAGAATGATATCCAGAAGGCTAGTAAAATGTTGATGCGTGATATAGTTGATGCAAGTGTGCCAGATAGTACTCAATTAAATGAGGAATTGGATAGTGTAATGCATCAATTAGACGATGGCTTAGTTACAAACGCTAATACTCCTACTTTTATGAATTAAAAGAGCTATTCTATGATGAGGATAGCTCTTTTATATACTTATATGCTAAATTTAAATAAGTGAGTTTACTTTTTGATGTGAATGTGGTATTATGTTAAAAAGTGAAGAGTATAAGGAGTCAAAAGATATTATGAGCAAAAATGTAGTTATAGGTGCTGCCTGGACATATGCTAATAGTGACATACATCTAGGGCATATATGTGCATATATTGGTGGTGATGTGCTGGCTAGGTATCATAGAGCCAAGGGAGATAGAGTGTGTTTTGTGAGCGGTACTGATTGCCACGGTACACCTACGACAGAGCGTGCTATTAGAGAAAAGACTACTCCAGAGGCAATAGTACGAAGATATCATGAGCAATATTGTGAGGTTTTTAAAAAATTAGGAATGTCTTATGACCTTTATACACTAACTGCAGACCCATATCATCATGAGAAAGTACACGAGATGTTTTTGGAATTGCAAAAAAATGGTTATCTATACCCAAAGACTGAGCAGGCAAGTTATTGCCCTACATGTAAAAAGTTTATCTATGATCGTGAGGTGGAGGTAATCTGTCCAAAGTGTGGCGCAGTATCAAAAGGCGACCAGTGTGGTAGTTGTGATTATGTATTCCAAGCACAAGATTTATTGCGAGGTAAGTGTAGAATTTGTGGTAGTCAAACTGAGATTAGGGATAATACAAACTTATATTTTAGGCTAAGTGAATTGGAGCAACCACTAAAAGAGCATTTTGACAAATGTTCAAAGTACTGGAGAAAAAATACCGTAAATGAGACTGAAAAATTCCTAAAAGAAGGTTTGGTCGATCGTGCCGTCACTCGTGATCTCAATTGGGGTGTCACTGTACCAATTGATGGGTATGAGGACAAACGAATTTATGTATGGGTTGAGGCAGTGTGGGGTTATGTGACTGCAGTACAACGCTATTGTGAGGAGCATGGATTAGATTGGAGAGATTTTTGGTACAAGCAAGGCGATGATAAAAATAAAATTTATATGTGTCACGGTAAAGATAATATAGTATTCCATACAATTATTTTCCCTGCTTTGTTGATGGCTGTAAACTCAAAATTTTATTTGCCTGATGTTTGTGTAAGTACAGAGTTTTTAAATATTAATGGTGAAAAAATTAGCAAAAGCAAGGGCAATGGTTGGCCAATGTTAGATATGCTAGCAAAATTTGACGCTGATAGTTTGAGATATTTTTGTATAGCTAATGGACCAGAAAAGAGAGATAGCAATTTTACTTTTGAGGAGTATCATAATTTGCATAATGGTGAGATTGTTAATAAATTTGGTAACTTTGTCAATCGTACATTAAATTACAAAGGCTTGGATAATTACATTCCTGCCGGAGTGCTTGATAAAGAGATAAGGGACAATCTAGAGCGTACTTTTAAAAATGTTGGGGAAAGTATTGAGTCTGCTAATTTCAAAGATGCTCTACAAGAGGTTATGCGCTTTGTAGACGATGGTAATAAATATTTTGACAGTAAGCAACCATGGGTACTTTTTAAAGAGTCTGACAAAACAGAGTTTAATAATGTAATATTCAATTGTACTTATATGATAGCCAATTTGAGTATATTATTGGAACCATTTATGCCTTTTTGTTGTAAAAAGATGCGTGACACTTTGGGAATAGATAGTGTAAAGTGGCAAGTTTTTGATTTTGTCGGTGACAAGAAGTTACCACATTTGGAGCCGTTGTTTACTAGATTGACAGATAAAGATGTAATATAGATTAAATGTGCAAATATTAGAGGTTTGATTTGATAAAGAATGTTTTATTTGACCTTGATGGTACTATAATCAATTGTACTAAGCTGCAAGTTGGTGTACTGCAAAGATTATTTGATTTATATGATGTAGATGCTAGTAATATTGATTTTTTGCAATTGATTGGACCACCACTAATCAATACTTTTGGCAAATATTTTGGCGAAGATAAAAAATATAAAGTAATGGCTGATTACAATAATATATACAAAGAAGTTGCAGTACATGATGTGACCCTTATGCCCGACATTGTTTTTGTGTTGGATTATTTAAAAGCGAATGGATATAGGTTATTTGTTACTAGTTTACAAATAGAGTCTGTTGTAAAAAAAGAATTGTCTACCTTGGGAGTATTGCACTATTTTGATAAGGTGTATGGAGATAATGTAGATAATCCATATCAAAGCAAAGGTGAATTAATAAAATCAATTCTAATAGAGCAAGCTTTGATTCCAGAGCAAACTGTGGTGGTAGGGGATACCACTAATGACCTCTTGGGAGGCAAAGAAAATGGTTTACGGACTATAGCTGTGAGTTGGGGGTATGGTGCTGATAGTGTAATGAGCGAGAAAAATTTTGCAGAGAGTGGACAACAGTTGTTAAATATTATTTCAAATATGTAGGTTTAGATTAGATAAACTATTCGCAAAAATTGTTTTAATCAAAAGAAAATACAGGTATTTGTACCTGTATTTTATATTTATAAAACTACCATTTATTTTTTATGTATTTTTTCGCCATACATAATAAGTGGTACTCGCATTTCCTGTACTGTTAATCCACCATGATTGCCTATTGGTTGGATTATAGGTAATTCGTATAGGGTAGTCATTGCTAGATTGCAATCATCTATAGCAACTAATAGATAATCACCAAGGGTATCGTCAATTTTATAATGTTGCTTACCTTTGCCCAATAGACCTTTTTCTAGCACTTCTTTTTTTGAAAATAGCAAGAATTTATCACTAAAATATTTTTTTGCCAACTTTACAAATTCCTGTCGTTTATCTGCTTTTATATAAAAATTAAAACATCTTGACAAACCTGTTGGTGGCATAATCATACAATCGCAAACATCAGGATAATCAGCTATGTCTCGTACCTCATGTATCTCAGTCTGCCCATGATCAGCAGATATCAAAAATAAAGTATCAGAGCAACGCTTGCATAGATATTCTACTTGCGCATCTAATTCAGCCATCAAATTACCGACCTCATTGCTATAAGGACCTTTTTTGTGCATCATATCATCTGGGAAATTATGATATGCGTATATGTATCTGCCTCCAGGATTTTGTGTGAGAGTGTATATATAATCACTCATCTCATCAAAAGTAGCATATGTAATCTGTGTTATTCCAGCCTCATCTCTAGCTTCTTCATTACAAATAGCATAACAATGTGTACTAGGAGGTGTGATTTTGTCTATCTGATCTAATATGGTTTCATAAGGCATTACATTGTGAGCTACATTACGCATATGCACATTTTTTTTGGAACAGGTCTCTGTGTTGAGATATAGGTTAGTACTACAGCCAACTTCTTTGAGATACAAGTAATGTCCCCACCAGCCGTGTTCTAATGGGGTGAGCCCAGACTTGAAACTAACTGTTGATGGGGTAGTAGAGCTAGGAAATACTGCACTTAATTCTTGCAAAAAATATGTGCGTAGGAAACTGTCTTGTGGTAACTGGCGTGCAAGCATATCTTGACCCATTCCATCTAGTAGCAATACCACCACATTTTTGTAACCTTTTTTTAATTCTTTATCTACCAATGGTAGTGTAGAATGATATGGATTTAGTCCAAAATATTTACTCACACTTGATATGATATTTACACAACAGTTGTCATAGTCGGGGAATTCGTATTTCATTAGTTACTCCTGATTATATTTTTTATTACGTTCTAGTGCACTATTAATGTAATATTCGTCAAATTCAGCGGATTGATAGGCGTTTCGTAATGTTTGTAAATAGTCTTCACTAGGTGTACCATGTGGTAACTCTTGTTTGAGAATATAAATTATGCCTTTAATCTTTTTGCCATTTATTACTGCCTTGACTCTTTTGTGTTTATACAAATAGGGGAATTTCTCAAAATTATCTATGGTGTATCTGCTTTCTGGTGGCATGTCCCATACCGCAACAGGGAGTACCTCGTTTTTTTGCTTTGCAAGATTTGCAATTGCATGGTTGTTATAACCTCGAAATTCTAGTACATAATTGTTGAGCATTCCATAGCCGATTAGTTCTGCACCAGGACAGTTTTTGGTCAAAATATCTTTTGAAATATTTGTACCATAGGCAAAGAAATATTGTTTTTTATCTTGCATATTCTCCTCCTAAACTAGAGTCAATAGAGAGCACGCTATTAGTATAATTGCTGCATAGTAGGTTGCTAAGTTTGGAATATATAATGGTTTTTTGTTGATTTGCCCAAAATAAATTTGGGAAAGTATCAAGTCGGAAATCATAAAAGAAGCAAAACCTATTGTTAAAATAATACCAGCGGTGCTTCCTCCAGATGTTACTAGGAATGTAATTGCAGTAAACAAACTGGTTGCTAGTGCACACGCATATATTAAACCTGGGATTAGGCATTTACCAAAGTTTAACTTCATAGGTTTGCTGAGTAAGAATACTAGTAGAGCAAAACCAACACCGCCTAATATTGCCCATGGCATAAAACCTCCAACCATTGACATACCAATGATAAAGAAAACTTGAGCTACACCAAAAGATATCATTCCATAGGTGATTACATTTTCTCGTTTTGATTCATCTAATAGCTCCAAAAGTGCGAGGGTAAGGTCACCCAACATGCAACATGCAAGTCCAATCATAAAGAATAGAGCAGGTAGACCCATTTCTGTATTTACAAATATTGCTACACTTGCCAATGCTATTACAGTTACTGTTGCTACACCTTTAAACCAAAAACTAAACAAAGGTCTCTTTTCGGACCATGAGAATACAAATGCTAGACTGGCTACTATAGCTATACCCAGCACTATGTAAAACTCTAACATATCACAAACCTCCTTTTTGCTGATAGATAGTAGTGTATTGCTATACAAAACTATTATCCAATATCAGTTTGTACTAATTATAAATTTTTTTGCTACAAAAGTAAAATAATTTTGGTACACTTGCATAATTTTGATTAGTGCATAATTGTTATATTAATTTAATAATTTTAGTTGTACTTCCAAGATGCAAGAGAGGATATAAAATTTTTTTAGAAAAAATGTATAATTTGCTACTACACGGCAATAATATTAATGTAACACAAGTACTTTTATGTTTTAGAGATGATTATTCTCATTATTGACATTTGTATGGTGCTTGTGTTACTTTTTGTTGTAACAAACTATTAATTAAAGTTGTATATTGCCAGTTTATATGTTTTTAGAGGAAATAAGTAATATAGTATAGGCAAGATTTTTATTGCAATATATCAAAAAACTGTTGTCTAAATTTGATAAATGTTATATAATGTAATCACACTTATGTTAGTTACTAAGTCCGTTGAGTAAGTGCTGATTCATATATTAGGTATATTATTTTTTATCGTGCGAGTGTAGTTCAGTGGTAGAATACCGGCTTCCCAAGCCGATTATGGGGGTTCGATTCCCCTCACTCGCTCCAATAGGAAAGAGAGCTCATTTTGAGAGCCCTCTTTTTTATTGATAATTTACCATGATAATAATAACAAAATTATTTATTCTTTATGCTCAGTAAACTGCTCAACACGCATATGTAACTTATATTTATTTCTTAATCTTGCAATTTCTTGCATCATCTCTGATTTATGATGGTTATCCAATGATTGCTTATCTCTCCATTTGTCTATTAGTAAAATGGTTTCGGAATCATCTACTGGTAAAAAGTATTCATATTTTTCATTTCCAATTTCATTCCTTATCTTTTCGACAAGTCCGCTACTAATCATTTCCTCCATAAATTTTCGTGCATTTCCTTCTTGCCCAGTGTAGTATATGTTTATTATTAGACTCATAATTTTCTCCTTATTTTTATTTGGTTAAGTGGGGGTAGTATGTGCATAGTATTAATTTACTGTACTATTTTAGTTGATTTTGCGTATAGTTTTGTCTTTTTTAATATTATGCACTTAGTTTTTTAGTTGTTGCCATGTTTTTATATGATGTAATGCTATGCTAAAATTTTCGGGAAGTGATTGTTTTACGATCGCTAGTTGTTGGTACATGTAATTTTTACCCTCCTCAAAAAAAGTAACATTGTCAGTTTCATTAGTTTCCCCTGTCTCGACGCCCAGGACTAATGTTTTATTTGTTGATTTTGCATATTCGATTTCTTCTTTTGATACAGCTAGTACATCTTTTGCTGTGTCACGGTAACTCATCAAGATTACTCTGTCAGCTATATCTATCATATGTGCATATGCGGGTTTAGTTACTTCATTAAAAGTTATTCCGTCATGCAACCAAAATGGTATATCAAATTCAAAGTGAATGGTAGGGTATAGTTGTTTTAGATTATATGCAATTTCTATCAAATTATAAATTAGTTGGTACCTATTCTCTTCAAAGTTATCGAATTGATGTGGCTCGATATCTAGGTGTACGCCTTTGTATTGGCTGTAAGGGTTTTCTGTGTTGTACTGTACCAATCTATCAATTTCATTGTACAAGCCTTGGTAATCATTTAACCATTCTTTTTTCCCAATCAACCAATATACTGCTATATCAAATTGTAGTGCTTTGGTAATAAAATTTTTAGATTTTTCATTTAAGTCACTGTCATAAAAATAGATTTCATTTACTTTATTATTTTTTGCAAAGTTTAGGTAGCTATCATCTAATCTATTATCCCACCACCATACCCCAACATTGTGCTGTGGGGTAGGTGAGGCACAACTTGCCAGACATAATATACTAAAGCATAAAAATAAACTGACCACAAATCTTTTTGTACTTTTCATACAGTTATTATACACAATTTTAGTACCGAGTACAACTAAATAATTGTGCTAACTATAGACACAATATATTTTGCTGTTGTAATATTATGGCATCAAACGATTGTTTATCACCAACTTTTTTTAAATTTATGCTGATTTAGTCATTTGATGTTATTAAAATTTCAAGACATTTCTTAATTTTTTAGATTAAAATTAAAAAAACTTCACCATATTGATGAAGTTTTTATTTAGCTAGTGGGCTAGCAGTACATTGTGATGGGGTAGCGGTTGATATTTTTGTATTTGTAGATGAGATTTCACGGCATTGCTCGTTCATTATCTGTTCTATTTTATATTCAGTTAATCTTGCTATGCGCACATAATCGGTCGCACCTAGATTATGTACCACAAAGTCATAGTTTGATGCAAATGAGTTTTCGTATTGACCTCTAGATAATCTCAATTTGATATTATCGATATCATCACCGCGTTTTATGAGTCTTTGCTCCAAAATCTCTGGCGCAAGACAAACATATACAGAAAACACTTTTATTCCACTATTCTTTAACTTTTGTAAATATTCTTGCTGTCCTTCTACATCTATATCCTTTAGCACGCATTTTGTAGGATCTTTTGCTAGCTCAATGATTTCCTTTGTCACTCCATATTTATTACCGTGTATAGTGTTCCACTCAAAAAACTTGTCCTCAGCTATTAGTTTATCAAATTCTTCTTCGCTGACGAAGTGATAAGGATTCCCTTGACTTTCATTATCCTTTAGTCTCATCGGACGAGTGGTTGTGGATTTGACTAAGATATACTCAGGCTTGTCTTTTAGTATTTGTTTAATTATAGTACTTTTACCACACCCAGATATTCCCGAGATTAATACTAACATTTGCTTTCTCCTAGGTTAATCTATATGTGCTTATTATACCATAACTAATATGCTTTGTAAATACTCAAATTGATATTTGGTAGTCAATTGAGGTTGAGTGTGATAATAAATATATAGTGCGGTATTGTGACAGAATTTTTGTGTCCCACATTTTAGACGTCATGTGCATAAATATAAGAGTGGGAGCAGAGTACAAATAAAAAACATCATAACCTCGTGGCTATGATGCTAAGTATTAATAACCAAAGAATCTCCTTATCTCAGCCTTTGCTGTCTCAGGAGAATCAGATCCGTGTATCAAATTTTCCCTATCATTACAAGAGTAGTCGCCACGAATAGTACCAGCAGGAGCATCTAGATATTTTGTAGGTCCCATAAAGTTACGCATTCCCTTGATAGCGCTCTCTCCCTCTACAACCATACCTACTACTGGTCCGCTAGTCATATATTCCTCCACCTCGGGATAAAATGGTCTATCTACTATATGTGCATAATGTTCGGCTAAGACTTCTTTTGATATTTCAAACATTTTCATATCAACTATCTTAAAACCTTTGCGCTCTATGCGACTAATTATTTCTCCTATCAAACCTCTACGTACAGCATCGGGTTTGAGCATTATATATGTCCTTTCTACTTCCATGTTCATTGTTCCTTTTTTGATAAATATAAAATAGATTTTATCATAATGATAATCAATTTGCAAGTTTTTTAGGTTTTGTTTTGTATTTCAGTAAATTTTGAGATTCGCTCTTATATGCTATTTATGTGCTAGCGTCATAATTTTTTAATTATTTCTTTTGCCCTCTTTAATGAGATAGGTGCGGTTTGCGAAGATATATTGTGTTCAATCTTTAGTACTTTTGCTGTGGTATTATTTATATGATCTATAGGTACTATCACGATGTCACCTATTTTGAGGTCAAATATGTTATTGATATACCAACCAATTTGACCTTGGTGTGTTCCTACGGTATATTCTACCTTTGCGAGGTCGCACATTTGCAAATCTTTCATTTTACCACCAGCTAAAGAATGTATCATAATTTTCTCCTAATTATTGATGTGGCTAAAATATATCACAAAACAAGATTTTTTACAATAAAAATAGTTAATAATTAGACATGATTTTTGGTACATATTAGTTATGTAATATTTATTAGGTGGAGTAATGTCTACAAGTTTTTAAAAGCAAATAAAGAAGGAAAGTAACTTTGACATAATTTTGTCTATTTAATTGTACAAGTGGTGTATATTTATGCTATAATTTTACTTGGGGAAAAGTATGATAGTTTACATTACAGGTAAATCAGGTAGTGGGAAATCTACAATTGCCAAAGCTTTGGCACAAAAATTGGATTATGATTATGTTGATGTTGACAGTATAGTGCACAATATGTACAAAAATTTAGATGTTTTGCGCAGAGTTGAGCAGATATTTGGTGATTGCATTTATGATGAAAATGGTAAATTTGATAGAAAGAAATTGGGGCAAGTTTATTTTAGTAAACAAAATCAAAGTGCCAAGAAACTGTTTGATGAGTACACATTGGATATCATAGGTCAGGAGTTGCATAAAAAGTTTAAAGATAATGTAATCATAGATTGGGCAATGTTACCCATTACTGATTTTTGGGCGAGAGGAGCTTTGCGGGTATTAATCAAGCCTATTAGTGATGATGAGAGATTTGGAAAACTCTTGGCAAGAGATAATATTTCAAAAGATTACTTAATGCAAAGAGAGCAGGCTGGATTAGACTATAATGAAGATGAGTATGATTATGTTTTTTACAATGATTATACTGATATTATGCAAGTTGAGTTTATTCAAAAAGTTTGTGATGATATACAAAATGGTGTATTTTTGACCATTTTAGGTACACAGAGTCCGTATGCAAAGCCTAGTAATGCTTGTCCATCATATTTACTAAACGATAGAGGTAAATGTTTGTTGTTAGATTGTGGCAGTGGGTCGCATAGGTTTTTTGATTTTAATTTGCTAAATAATTTGGGTATAGTCATTTCACATTTGCATAGAGACCATTACAATGATATTTACAACTATATGTACACATCGTATGTATTTAAAAATCAAAAGAAATTAATAAATCCTGTTAACTTATATTTGCCAAGAGAACCTAGAGCGATTCTTGAGGATATTGCGAGGGAAAAGTTGTCTTTTTCGAATATACATAATATAGAAGAAAATAACTTTTACAAATATGGTAATTTCCAATTTGAATTTTTGCTGATTGATCACTCGCCAGATGTATTGACTTATGCAACTAAAATAACAATAAACAATAAGTCATTAGTATATACTGGGGACTGTTCCTACAGCAGTAGAGATAGATTGGTTAATTTTTCAAAAGGTGCTGACATACTGATTTGTGAATCTAGCTTTTTGAGAGAGCATGGATTCCCTACTATTTGCAATCATTTAACGGCATATCAAGCGGGTACTATAGCCAGAGATTCTGGCGTAAAAAAATTAATTTTGACACATTTTTGGCCAGAGGAAGATGTGATGAAGTATTATAATGAGGCAAAAAAAGTTTTTTGTAATCTTTTTGTTGCAATAGAAAATGATAAATATTTATTATAAGAGGTAGTTATGAGAGTATGTTTTTATGCTGGCAGTTTTGATCCATTCACTGTAGGGCATCTGCATATTGTTAGGGTTGCTTCAAAATTGTTTGACAAGGTTATCATCGGCATAGGCAAAAATCCCAACAAGAGTAGGCGATTCGATAGTGCTAAGATGAAAACAGTAATTAAAGAATTGTTGAATGTAGAGGGAATGACAAATTGTGAAGTGATTGAATTTTTTGGCTTGACTATAGATACAGCCAGAGAGTACAATGCACAATTTTTAATTAGAGGAATACGCAATGGTATAGATTATGATTATGAGGAGAATTTGGCGTTAATCAACGAAGAGATATCAGGTTTGGATACAATCTACATCCGAGCAGGCTCATATGGTGCTGTTTCATCTAGTATGGTTTATGAATTAATGCAACATGGTAAAGATGTATCAAAATATGTTCCAGGACCTATATTAGAGAGTATAAAGTAACCACAGTAATTTTTAAGCTACGATTTTTATGCAGTTGTATTAATAATTTTATTATGAATAATCAAAAAAGAAAAGTCCCGTCACACGACAGGGCTTTTCTCTGGTTTTGGTGCGGTTGAAGGGACTTGAACCCCCATGGTTTCCCACTAGAACCTAAATCTAGCGCGTCTGCCAATTCCGCCACAACCGCATTGGTGACCCATCCGCGACTCGAACGCGGGACAACTTGATTAAAAGTCAAGTGCTCTACCTACTGAGCTAATGGGTCATATCTAGCATATTGTAATACAAGAATACCAAAGTATTGTAAAAAATTGTTTGTAAAAAGTCAATCCTTTTTGTCAACAAAAGTATTTTAGCAGTACTTTGCTTTATGCGGTCTATACCGCAATGGCAGGGGTGGCAGGATTTGAACCTACGCATGCTAGAGTCAAAGTCTAGTGCCTTACCGCTTGGCTACACCCCTATGATAGAGTAGTACAAAAGAGATGCTAATAATACTATATGGCAGGGGTGGAAGGATTTGAACCCTCGAATGCTTGAGTCAGAGTCAAGTGCCTTACCGCTTGGCGACACCCCTACGTTCGCACTCACAATGGAGTGCTTTTGTTATCAAAATCCAATATTTTGAAGATAATGGGGTGAATAGTGAGACTCGAACTCACGACCTCCAGGGCCACAACCTGGCGCTCTACCAACTAAGCTATATCCACCATATGGTGCGTCTGGAGGGAATCGAACCCCCAACCTACGCCTTAGAAGGGCGTTGCTCTATCCTGTTGCGCTACAGACGCAAATATTTTGCAACAGTACAGTCCCCCAGTAAATATACCAAAGAATTTATCTCAAGTATATATTTGCCTCTCGGGTAGTAGCAGTCCAATACCTGCTAGCAAAATCCAATCTAGCACAAGAATATTTTACCAATATTTTGATTAGAGTAATTTAGCGTTGGCTATCTTACCCAATGGAGCGGGTGAAGGGAATCGGACCCTCGTAACTAGCTTGGAAGGCTAGGGCTCTACCATTGAGCTACACCCGCATAGTCAAGGTGATATATGCGCTCCAATGCGCTCCAAAACGAGAATGCCATGCAACTTTGTCGTTTTGAATATACTTGTTCATTTTACCATACACGCTAGTCAGTGTCAAGAGAAAAAATGTTTTTTTTGACATTTTTAAAAAAAGTATTAAGCGATTTTTTGCATTTAGCATTTCTTGTTTTTTGTCATTGTACAATTTTTATTTATCCTATAAATGTTAAATTATTTACTATATAGTCATGGGTTATAAAGATTTTGTTTTACAAATGATTTCTTATTATTAATCTATTCTTTATTAAAAATTTGTGTGTATTTGATTTTGTAAATTTTATAAAAAGTTGGTAAAAAATTATAAATTCTTATTGAAAAAAACTAGTCTATATGGTAAAATGAAACAATCTTTCTTCGTAAGGAGTTTTTTTATTTTTAAGTCAATCTCCAATTCGTTGATACAAAAAGCAAAATTAAGGTGATAATGATGGTTAATGAAAAGTTAAGAAATATAGCAATAATAGCACATGTTGATCATGGTAAGACTAGTTTGGTAAATGAGTTGTTAAAACAAGGTCATGTGTTTCACCAAAATCAGGTAGTTGCCGATAGAGTAATGGACTCTAATGATATTGAGCGTGAACGTGGAATAACTATTTTATCTAAAAACGCTAGTTGTATGTACAAAGATGTAAAGATTAATGTAGTTGATACTCCTGGTCATGCAGATTTTGGTGGTGAAGTAGAGCGTATACTAAAGATGGTAGACGGTGTATTACTAGTAGTAGATGCCTTTGAGGGACCTATGCCTCAGACAAGATTCGTGTTACAAAAAGCACTTAATCTTAATTTAAAAGTAGTAGTAGTTATCAACAAAATTGATCGTCCAGACGCTAGACTAAATGAGGTCAGAGATGAGGTTTTAGAATTGTTTATGGACCTTGATGCGAGTGATGAGCAATTAGATTCTCCATTTGTTTATTGTTCTGCACGCAAGGGTATTAGTAGTTTGAGCCCTGACATCGAGGGTAGTGATATGGTGCCATTATTTGAGACAATTTTATCTCACATACCTGCTCCTAGTGGCGATGAGAATTTACCATTCAAGATGTTGGTTAGTAGTGCTGAGCATAATGATTTTGTCGGTAGATTAGCTATTGGTAAAATTTCGCAAGGTTCTTGCAAAGTTGGTGATAGTATAGTGGTAACTAATTATCATGAGCCTAAAAATATTCGTGGCAAAATAGTGCAATTATTTGCTTATTCTGGTTTGAATCGTGTACCGATTGATGTTGGTATGGTTGGTGATATTGTTTGTATTGCTGGCATAGAGGAGGGCAGTATAGGTGATACATTTTGTAGCCCACTTGATACTCAGCCAATAGAGTTTGTCTCTATCGAAAAGCCTAGTGTGGAGATGACATTTTTGGTAAACAACAGTCCATTTGCAGGTAAAGAGGGTAAATTTGTTACCAGTAGACATTTGCGTGACCGTCTATACAAAGAGGCTGTAAAAGATTTGTCTTTGGAGGTTAGTGATACTGACAGTGCTGATGCTTTTCGTGTCTGTGGTAGAGGTGAGATGCATTTGTCTATACTCATAGAGAATATGCGTAGAGATGGCTATGAGTTCCAGGTTAGCAAGCCAAGAGTATTATTCCGTGATATTGATGGTCAAAAATGTGAGCCGGTAGACAAATTAGTATTAGATGTTCCAGAGGATAGTATGGGAACGGTTATGGGCAAAATGGGAATTCGCAAGGCAGAGTTGATACAAATGACGCCTCACAATTCTAGAGTAAAAATGGAGTTTTATATTCCTACCAGAGGTTTATTTGGGTTCAAGTCAGAGTTTTTGACAGATACACGAGGTGAGGGCGTATTGTCTAGTGTGTTTTATGATTACGAACCTTACAAAGGCGATATTACGACTAGACAATTTGGTTCTTTGATAGCATTCGAAACAGGTGAAGCTACAACCTACGGATTATATAACACTCAAGAGCGGGGAGACTTGTTTATTGGCCCAAATACAAAAGTTTATGGTGGAATGGTGGTAGGACAAAACCCTAAGGGGAATGATTTGGTTGTGAATGTTTGTAAGAAAAAACATTTATCAAACTGTCGTAGTTGTAGCAGTGATGATGCGCTGAGACTGATACCACACAAAAATCTTAGCCTTGAGGACTGCATAGAATTTTTGAATGATGATGAGTATCTTGAGGTTACCCCAGAAAGTATCCGTATACGCAAGATTGTTTTGGACCATAGTGCTCGTGCAAAGTTGCGAGGTAGGTCTGAGGAAGTAGTATAGATTGATATAAATAAAAGCCTTGTAAATCTTTACAAGGTTTTTATTTTGATAAAAGATAACCAATTATCGTTGTTTTTATATACGATGCACAATACTATGCAGTTTGTAAAGTAGTTTTATTTAAGTTGTTTTGTGCAGAGTTTACCGTTTTTTGTGCGCTGATGCCAGTATTTTTTGAGTTATCTATAGGAATGTTAGGGTTGTTTGTCTGAGTAGTAGATTTTACTTGCTGAGTACTGTTTATAACTGTTGAATTGTTTGCACTAGTATTAGTGTTTGGTGTAGTAACAATTCCATCAATTTTAGGTTGATTTATTGCAGTATTATTGGTTTGTTGATTGGTTGCATTTGTATTATTTGTTTGAGTACTATGCTTTGTTGTGCTAGAGTTGATTATGTTTTGATTAGTAGTGTTAGGGCTTGTGCTTGTGTTATTGTTTGGGTTAGTTGTTATATTAGTATTTTGGTTGGTTGTGTTTTGAGTATTGTTTGTGGTACTTATGTTATCAAAACGATTGTCTGTGTTGTCTGTATCAGGTGTGGTTGTTTTGTTTAGTTCGTTTGACAGCAAATTATTTACCTGCTCAAGTGCCTGATTGATAGTGTCCATATATAGTATTCTTGTACCTAATATACTCTTTATCACTAAATAATCTGGGCTAACGCTAGTTGAATCTGTGTCAGTGCTTGTGGTATTGTTGGCGTTGGATTGGGCGTTTGCGTTGCTAAACCAAAACATACTACGAGATAATTCAAAGTGGTTTTTCATCAATTTCCCAGTTAAATTGTGTATCACTTGAGCATAGCCACTTAATTGTTTACTTGCCTCATCAGATAACTCAATTGTGCCCCCATTATTGTCTAGATATTGTTGTAATGTATTAATATTTTGCTCTAGTCTTGCACGTTGTGATTCCAATTCACTCTGTAATTGAGGACTGGTAGCGTCTTGTTCTATGTTTTTGCCATTGATACTCCATAGAGCTAATCTTTGTCGTGGCGTAGTAGTCTTTATATCTTTTGTCCTTTGATTGTTGGTCGTTGTTTCGTTGGAGGTAATGTTTGTTTTATTTGCGTTTTGATTATTTGTATCTGTTGTGTTTGCGTACATTTGGTTATTAATATTTTGTCTATTTACATTACCGTTATTGTCATAATTTACATTATCAATATTGCGGTTTTGATTGTTTTGATAAGTGTCAATATTATTTGTGCGTACCATGCTGTCTATTCCACCTGAGTGGTTAGTTCGGTTTGCTTTATTGGTACTTGTATTGTTGTTTGTAATGGAGTCATTATTGTTGATATTAGGATTACTATTTATTACTTGATTACCATTACCATTGTTTGGCAGTACTCCTGCATTAGCATTACCTATACCATAGGGGCTAGTGCCCTTGTTGGACTGAGCCATATTATTAATATTATTGTTTTGGGTATTGTTATTATTTAAACCGTTGTTAGTTAGATTATTATTTAGGTTGTTGTTTTGTGTTAATACATCGTTTGTTGACATGTTTCCTGTTGTAAATTCGGTTGTTTTCCTAGGTACTAGAGATAGTACATTTTCACTTAAAGCAACATAATAACCATCACCAATAATTATATCCCTAGGGTTGTTTGCTATATTTTCACAAATATTTTCTAATGCATCAACTGACTGATTTTTTTCATTGTCTGCGTTATCAGATAGCGCAAAAAAAGCTCCTGCAGTTCCAGCTAGTGCCAAAGTCAATGATAGTGCTACTATTTTTTTCATTTTATTCTCCTTAAATGATTTTATGATAGTGCTAGTTTGTATAAAATCAAAAAAATTATTTATAAAAAAATAAAAAATTTGCATACTTTTTGTCATTTTTAATAAATCTTAAATATTAAAGATGGTTATTGTAGTTACACAATTACCCAATTAGTTATCAAATTTGCGATACGATAGTATGAAAATAGTAATTTTTGCAATATTTCTTTAGTGAGGGGTGACATATGCAAGATTTGGAAAGAAATAGAAAATACAATGAATATGTAACATCTAAAATGGCAAAAACAAAGCCTTGGCCATCACTTTTTCATGCATTTTGGGTTGGTGGCTTGATATGTTTACTTGGAGAATTAATAAAAGATAGCCTTATGTATTTTTTCCCTACTATGACAGCTGATGTTGCAGGTGTTTGGGAATCTGCAATCCTTATTTTTATTGCTTCATTTTTGACTGGAGTAGGCGTATATGATAGAATTGGGGCTTATGCGGGCGCTGGTAGTATTGTGCCTATTACTGGATTTAGTAATTCAATAGCCAGTCCTGCCATGGAATTTAAACGTGAGGGTATCATATTTGGACTTTGCGCAAAAATGTTCGTTATTGCTGGTCCAGTAATAGTTATAGGTGTGATTGCTAGTATAGTTGCAGGTATTTTGGGTTTGATTTTTTAGGAGATATGTATGAACAGGTTAGGTAAACAGACTTTTGTATTTAATAATTACCCTAGAGTCATAGGTAACTATTCAGTGGTGGGCCCCAAAGAGGGTAAAGGTAATTTTGCGCAGTTTTTTGATGAGATTAGTGATAATGACTTATTTGGAGAAAAAAGTTATGAAAAAGCAGAAAGCAAAATGATAGAGTATACTATTACTCAGGCAATAGCTAATGCAAAATTAAAACCTGATGAGGTAGATGTAATGCTAGCTGGTGATTTGATGAATCAGATTACTAGTAGTAGTTTTGCTGCTCGTTCGCTTAGTATACCATATGCCGGTATGTTTGGTGCGTGTAGTACTATGGCAGAGAGTCTATGTATAGGTGCTTGTTTGGTTGATGGAGGATACGTATCCAACGCTGTTTGTGCGACAGGAAGTCACTTTAGTAGTGCCGAGAAACAATTTAGGTATCCATTGGAGTTGGGTACTCAGAGACCGCCCACTAGCCAGTGGACTGTCACTGGAGCTGGTTGTACCGTGCTCGCTCGTAATGATAGTGGTATAGCCGTGACTAGTGCTACCATTGGTAAAGTAGTAGATTGGGGCGTTACTGACGCCAATAATATGGGGGCGGCTATGGCGCCAGCTGCTTTTGATACAATTGCTACTCATTTGCAGGACACTGGTAGAGAGCCAGATTATTATGACTTGATACTTACAGGTGATTTAGGGAAATTAGGTAGTGAGATTTTGATGGATTTGCTGGAGTACAAGGGGTACAAATTGGGTAAAAATTATAGCGATTGTGGACAGATGATTTATGCAAATTATCAAAAAACATTTATGGGTGGTAGTGGTTGTGGCTGTGGTGCCAGTATACTCAATAGTTATGTATTGCAACGAATGCGTAGCGGACATCTCAAGAATGTTTTGTTTGTCGCAACAGGTGCTCTGATGAGTACGGTATCTGCTCAGCAGGGAGAGAGTATACCTTGTATTGCTCATGGCGTGGTACTAAAAGGAGATTTATGAGAATTGTTTGATATTATAATGTATCTAAAAGTGTTTTTGGTTGGTGGATTTGTATGTATGCTTGGACAAATATTAATAATTACCACCAAAATGACTAGTGCAAGAATTTTGGTATCTTTTTTGTTACTTGGTGTAGCATTAGAGGTTTTCGGAGTTTTTGAGACCTTGCGAGAATTTGCAGGCTCTGGTGTAACTGTCCCTATTATGGGCTTTGGTTATAGTTTAGCAAAAGGTGCTATGGAAGGAATGGCAGAGAATGGTGTAATTGGTATGTTGGCTGGGGGATTAACTGCTACAGCCGTGGGTATAACAGTCGCCGTGGTATCTGCATTTATCTTTTCACTTATTTTTAGTAGCAAAACCAAAAAATAAGTGACAAATATTGTTTTATATTTTGCTTGTTTCACTAACGAGCGATATTAAACCATAAATATCAAATGATAGTTTATGAGATATTTAAGAGATATCTATATATAGCAGCAGTATGGAATAAATTCAATGTAATAATTGTGCACAAATGATTTAAGACTTAGATTTGAGTTAGTAGAAAAATAAAAAGGCTACATACTAGCCTTTATTTTTTAGTAGCATTAATGAATGCTCTAAATATGTTATTGTGTAGTTTGTCTTGAGAGCAAAGTGATTCTGGGTGGAATCTAACACCTAAGTAAAATTTTTTGTTTTTGTCTTCTACTACTTCTATATTACCATCGTCATCATAACCTACAGCATCTAATTTATCTGTGCGTTGTACAGTGTAACAATGTCTAGAGTTTACCATCATAGTTTCAGTCTTGACGATAGTATAAAATTTTGAATTTTTATCAATTGTTATGCTGTGAGCATATTCACCGCAAGGTTGGTAATGTACATTAGGTTGGGGCAATTTCACTATATTTCCACCCAAAATCCTTACAATATTTGTTTGACCTGCGCATATAGCCAAAAGGGGTATATCGTGTTGATAGCAATATCTTGCTACCCACATTTCATATACATCACTCATGTATCCACCTGCTAGAACTATGCCATCACACAATTTTATCTGAGAGACCATGCAGGATTGCTCAGATTTTGAAAAGAATTTATCTATATTTTGTACATAATACTCTTGGTTATCATTATCTATCACATAGAGAGTTTTGCTAGGAGTGAGTATACCAATTGC
>CALWPF010000002.1 GCA_944383355.1 uncultured Clostridia bacterium | reverse complement strand
GGTGAGATAAATGGTTGGATAATGGTAGGTGACATTGATGCTGGCGCAGAGTTGGATAGTGATGACTTATTACCACCGGACGAAGATGGTAAGATGGAAGAGCAGTATGAGAACGCAAACCACGGTGGTAGATAATTAAACAAGATTATATAATACAAAAAAGAGGTAAATAAATTGCCTCTTTTTTGTATATAAAATAAATAATATTGGATTTGTAAATTCTTTAGTTTTGTATAATTTGCACGGGGATACGATTACTAGTTATTTTAATATATTATTTTTTGAAATAACGTTTAAACCTCAATGGAAAATCATCATTGATTCAAAACTACACTATATACCTTAATCCCATATTACACTTTAGGCTCAAAATCTTGGAAAACCACATTGTCTGATACCTGCAATGCTTTGATGTAATCCTCTTGGTTGTACGCCACCCAACTGAGTAGCGGTATATGCTTCCATTTTTTTGTATGTCTATTTGGTAACTGTTTTAAATCATGGTTTATAAAATTTGGTTTAGCTCTTTTTGCAAAAATCATATTACGCAGTGCCCAGCGTACCATGGTACTCTGAGGCCTTTCTGGGTTGTCTTTTGGCCAGTAAGATGACAGTAATCCCCTCCATATTTCCGGCGCATTTTTTGAGAACCATTCTAGAGTAAATGGGTTAAATGATTGTATTGCAAATGCACCATTATAGTTTTTCAATACTTCAAGTATATATGTTTCTTGTTTGCCTACTTTTGTGGTGGTTGCAGTTTTTATCTCGACCAATATAGGTACGCTACCGTTTACTAGGTCAAAAACCTCTTGTAGAGTGGGTATATGCTCATCGGTGTCAAGTAACTTATAGCTTTTTAGTTCCTCTTTTGTTAGTTTGGTGATGTATCCATCTTGTCCGGTCATACGAGCTAATTCAAAATCATGAAAAACTACTACTGTATTGTCGCTGATTACCTGCACATCTAACTCAATTGCATAATTGTGCTTAACCGCATTCTCAAATGCCTTTAGTGAATTCTCTGGTATGCCATTTTTATTGTCAAAAAAACCTCTATGCGCTATAGGACTGCCTTCTACCAACCAACTCTTGAAAATATCCATATTTACTCCTATTGTCTATAATGTCTATTATAACATTAAAATAAAATCAATGCTACTAAAATAATGCAAAATTTGATATATTTTATTCCTTTGGGCTAAAATATAACATTTTTTGATATTGTTATAAGTTTATTGTAGTTTGCACAAAATTATCACAAACTATTGCCAATTTTATTGTGTTTTTGTTATACTATTGTCACGATATTGAATGGAGAACAAAGATGTCAGATAGGCAAAAACATATTAGGAATTTTTGTATTGTAGCACATATAGACCATGGCAAGAGTACGCTGGCGGATAGATTGATTGAGGCTACGGGTACAATATCAAAGCGCGATATTACTGAGCAGATGTTGGATAGCATGGACCTAGAGAGAGAAAGGGGTATTACGATTAAGTTGACTCCCACTCGTATGCACTATGTATTTGACGGAGAGGAGTATATCCTCAATCTAATAGATACTCCAGGCCATGTGGATTTTTCTTATGAGGTGAGTCGTAGTTTGGCTGCATGTGAGGGGGCAATACTCATTGTTGATGCTAGCCAAGGTGTAGAGGCTCAGACTTTGGCTAATGTGCATTTGGCACTAGACAATAGATTAGAGATTTTGCCCGTGATAAACAAAATTGACCTACCTAGTGCAGATCCAGAAAAAGTAAAGCACGAGATAGAAGATGTTATAGGTATACCAGCTATGCATGCTCCATGTATTAGTGCAAAAGAGGGTATTAATATAAACTCAGTTTTGGATAGTATTATTTGTGAATTCCCTAGTCCTCGAGGTGACGAAGATGCTCCGCTCAAATGTCTAGTTTTTGATAGTTACTATGACAATTTTAAGGGTGCAATTTGTTTAGTGCGGGTGGTAGATGGTAGCGTGAGAGTTGGCGATAAGATAAAATTTATGCAAACTGGGTCTACATTTGATGTTACTGAGGTGGGATATTTTACACCAGCACCGACCCCATGTGATACTTTATTAGCTGGTGAGGTTGGTTATATTGCTGCTAGCATCAAAAAGATAAGTGATGCAAAGGTTGGTGACACTATCACTAGTGCTGTTACTCCAGCATCGGAACCGTTGCCAGGATATAAGCAAGTACAGCCTGTAGTGTTTAGTGGTATTTTCCCAGTAGATGGTAGCAAGTATGGAGAGCTAAAAGACGCTTTAGAAAAGTTGAAATTAAATGATAGCGCATTAGTATATCAGCCAGAGAATTCTACAGCATTAGGCTTTGGTTTTAGATGTGGCTTTTTGGGGCTTTTGCATATGGAAATTATTCAAGAGCGCCTAGAGAGAGAATTTAATTTAGAGATTATTACAACAGCACCAGGGGTTAGCTATCATGTATTCCTTGACAGTGGGGAGATGGTTGAGGTTAGCAATCCATCAAATTTGCCTAATCCAAGTAGCATTGCCTATATCCAAGAGCCTTATGTCAATATGCACATATATACACCGCCAGAGTATGTTGGTGCTATTATGGAGTTGTGTCAGCAGAGGCGTGGAGAAGATGCCAATGTGGAATACCTAGATAGTCAGCGAGTTAGACTTGATTATGTGATGCCATTAAATGAGATAATATATGATTTTTTTGATAGTTTAAAAAGTAGGACAAAAGGTTATGCTAGCTTAGATTACGAGCTCAGTGAGTATCGTACTAGCAAGTTAGTAAAACTTGATATACTGCTAAAGGGTGAGATTTGTGATGCTCTCAGTTTGATAGTACATGTAGACAAAGCTTATGAGCGGGGCAAAGTCATAGCAGAAAAGCTAAAAGAGGTGATACCACGTCAAATGTTTGAGGTCCCTATCCAAGCGGCTGTAGGTGGTAAGATAATTGCTCGTGAGACAGTAAAAGCCTTGCGCAAAGATGTACTGAGCAAATGTTATGGTGGAGATATTACTCGCAAGAGGAAGTTGCTCGAAAAGCAAAAAGAGGGTAAAAAGAAAATGCGCACTTTGGGCTCTGTCCAGGTGCCTAGTGACGCTTTTATATCTATCCTCAAGATAGATTGATTGGCTTTGGTTTATAATTTATTACGAATGAGGTGTATGGTGCAAGGACAAAATATATCCCAATATGTAGAAGACCCAGACAAAATGACACTGTACGTACATATCCCATTTTGTGTTAGCAAGTGTGCGTACTGTGATTTTTGCTCTTTTGTCCCTAGCCATGGTGATATTGCAAAATATCTACAGGCATTGTACCACGAGATTGATGTTAGGGCATTGGAGTATAGTCATCAGCAAATTACTTCGATTTACATTGGGGGCGGTACGCCATCTACATTACACAATAATGCTATATATGAGTTGTTACAGCATATCCGCTCTAGGTTTGCTGTTTTGTATAATGGCAGTGTTACCATAGAGGCCAATCCAAATAGCTTGACTAGAGCAAAAGCAAAAGAATATTTTGATGCAGGTATTAGGCGTATCAGTATAGGTCTCCAATCGCATAGCAATAGATTGCTCCATTTACTCAATCGACCACATTCTTATAGAGATTTTGTGCATGCTGTACAGTATGCAGACGAGGCAGGTTTTGTTGATATTAGTGCAGATGTATTGCTTGGTATTCCTACCCAGACAATGCAAGACCTGCGTGGGACACTTGATAGATTGTTGGATATGCCATTGACACATATCTCTGCATATGGCTTGATATTGGAGGAAGGGACCCCCATTACGAACGCTATCAATAGCGGTAAACTAATCCCTTGTAGTGAGTCTTTAGCCAACAAAATGTATGACTATACAGTAGACAGACTCCACAAGAGTGGTTTTTATAGGTATGAGATTAGTAATTTTTGTCGTAGTGGATACCCTAGTGTGCACAATTTAAATTATTGGAATCGTGGGCAATATTTGGGAGTAGGTCTAGGTAGCCATTCTTTTGTAAATGGTGTACATTGGTCCAATACGCTAGATTTTGCAAAATATATAAAGAACCCTCAAGACTGTAGAGAGAATGTAGAGGTAGAGACTATAGAGACAGCAAAGTTAGAGACCATTATGTTGGCTTTGCGGACAGAGGCTGGGTTGGATATAAAAAAGTATGATAGTACCTTTGGTACCAGTTTTTTGAACGAATACCGTGATACTATTAAATTTTTATTGAATAACAATTTGATTACCATTAACAATTTTAGACTGACAGTTAATGATTTTAATATATCAAATGCAATAATAGAGCATTTTGTGCGTTGATTACTTTTTGACAAATGTAAAATAATTTCGATAATTATTATCTAAAATAGACAATTTTGGACAATTGATTTACCAAAATGTTGTTTTTTTTATATATTATAAATTACTTTTTGTGTAATTTGGACTTGTTTTTTGCTACAATGCTTTTGATAGTGAATGTTTATTGAGTCAATAATTGCAGAGTAAATCTTTAGTGCCCGGTTCGGATTTGATGATTTTATTTTTTGTCGTACGAGGCGGGTTTCATAATGTAGTTCACTACATTATACTACATGATTTACTACTGGATATTATTGGCTTTTTTATATTCACCTTGTCGACTAATATCAATAGTTTGAGGTATCTATGATTAATTTGACATTTGACGAAGTGTTTACTATTGAAAATTTGTACAAGGCACATTTAAAAGGTAGGATATCAAAGCGTGCAAAACGCCCTATAGTCCGTTATGAGTTGTCACTGCTTGAGCGTATTTATGAATTGTACAAGACTATCAGTGCGGGTACATACCGCATTACTAGTTATAATAGTTTTACAATTTTTGAGCCAAAACAGCGAGAAATACAAACACTCCATTATAGTGATAGGGTTGTGCAGCATGTTATCTGTGACCAAGTAATTGCTCCTTATTTTACCAAACATGCCATATGTGATAATTGTGTATGCCAAGTAGGTAAAGGTACACATTTTGCTCTCAGGAGATTGGAAAATTCACTAAGGCATTTTATACAAAAAAATGGCAATAAGGGATACGTACTAAAGTGTGACATATACAAGTATTTTCCAACTATTCCTCACCAGCAGTTACAAGATATGGTATCAGCACACTTTAGAGACAAGCGCTTGCGAGAATTTGTAATGATGATTATTGACAGTTACCATACCAACCCGACTTATCTAGAGAAATGTGGTATAGAGCCTGTTACAGAGATTTTACCACATAAATTTGTGCGCAAGATGTATACGACTGGTAGGGGAATACCAATAGGCAATCAAACGAGTCAAATATTTGGTATGTTTTACCTAGACCCAGTAGACAGATTGGTAAAAGAAAAACTACGTGTCAAGATATATTCTCGTTATATGGACGACTTTGTACTAATACATGAGGACAAGCAATTTTTGTACAAAGCACTGGAGCAAATAAATGTGCTGATAGACAAATTGGGACTCAAATTAAATGCAAAGACTCAAATATTCCCACTCAAAAATGGACTGACATACCTAGGCTTTCGTTATCAAATCACTCCGAGTGGCAAATTGATAAAAAAAGTGGCAAAAAAGACTGTAAAAAGATTTTATGCTAGAGCTCGTTTGCTAAATAGAGCATATGCAGATGGGGCTATAGGTGATGAGCGTGTTAGATGTGCTTTGGCAGCATATCATGGACATTTTCAGCATGCTCATTGTTTTAGATTGGAGCAAAAATTAATCAAACGTATCAAGGTAGCAGAGATAGCTCAACAAAAAAAGTTAAAAGAAATGAATTTACAATAAAACGAGGTATAATTTATGCAACAACTAACTATAGATGAGCAATTACTAAGAGAATCAACCAATACTGAGCCTACGACATCAATTACTCCGATGGAATTGCGCAAGGTCTCTCGCAAACCGTTTATTGTGCAGAGTATAGACCCTGCAAAAGACAAAGAACGAGAAATGGCGATTTTTACTCACGCAAAAAAGTTGTCTGAGTATATTTTTGTTATTACTGAGAAATCTCCTAAAAAATACCGCTGGAGTATAGTCACTAGATTGCAAAATACTGCGGTTGATGTAGTAGATAATTTATATCAAGCCAATTTTGAGCAAGGTGAAAAGCGACTGTTTTATCAAACTCGTGCTGGAGTAATGCTAAGATTGCTAGACCATTACGCTGAGATAGCCAAAAAGTTGCAGGCTATTACTACAAAACAAATGTTTAATATAGCAAAACAAGTTTATGAGGCACGCAAATTGCTGGGCGGTTGGACCAAGAGCAGTAAAAAATAATGTTATAGTGATGCATAGTATTGATGTTTGGGCTGTGATATTTGAGAGTATGCTGGTGGTGTATCAATTAGTTTTGATAGACTTAATTTGTTATTTGTGTTACAATAAATTTTACTAGAGCAGTAGTGCTCTAATAGGGCTCGGACTTTGTATTTTGAGAGAGTTCTTGCTTGCTTTTTGTGCCTATTCGTGGTCGCGCTCCGCTTCCTAGTCTAGTGTTGCTGTTTGTGTGTCTACCCCTCCGGCGCTAATTACAATAATAACAACAATGTAAATGCCTCGCACGCCGTGCGTCCTGCGATTCACCACATCTTGCTCGTGGGATATGCAATTTAGTAGAGTGAGATATTTCCAGCATTTGATGTCTCCATTGGAGTATCAAACAGATATGATAGGTGGTGAAGGGGTCCTTGTCCTACTCCTCTCAATTGAGAGATTGGGTGAATATAGCCTGACCTTGTGTTGACGCTATCCAAATGAGATAGTTTTGACACATTTGCTAAAGTATTTTAGTGGTCAGGTTTTTTGTTTTTTGCGTTAATTTATTTAATGAATTAGGTATTGCGAACTACATATTTTAGAGTTTTGGTAAATATCTTTTTTTTAATATTTACAAATCAATTTGCTTGCCAAAAGCTTTTATCGATTTGGATACTTCGACTATTTTCGACAAAAAAGAAAAGTTTTGCACAAATAGAATATAAATATTGGCTAGAGTTATTTACTCAAATTTTATTTTTTTTAGCTTGATGAGCCGATTACTTGTATAATTGTAGCAGTAGAGCAGTCAAACGCTCTATGGGGCTGGGGCTTTGTAACTGGAGAGAGGTCTTTTGCGGTTCCGCCTACGCCTATTCGTGGTCGCGCTCCGCTAACAACAATAATTCAAACAATGCATACAATGTCAACCCCTCCGGCGCTAACAACAATAACAACAATGTAAACAATGCGCAAGCCGTGCGTCCTGCGATTCACCACATTCACCCAGTTAATGCAGTTTTTGCATGAGAGTGAATATTTCCAGTATTTGATATCTCCATCGGAGTATCAAGCAGATATGATAGGTGGTGAAGGGGTCCTTGTCCCACCCCTCTCTATTGAGAGACAAGGTAAATATAGCCTGACCTTGTGTTGACGCTATCAAATGAGATGGTTTTGATACATTTGCTAAAGTATTTTAGTGGTCAGGTTTTTTAATATCGTCATTTTACTGGATATAGCAGTTACTTTTGAGAATGTGTGATATACTATAGTTAACCAACATGTTGTGAATATTAGATTACAAAAGTTTTATTTTTTAGCATATTTTGACACGGTAAACTAAAAAATTTTGTCAAAAAATAATAGTTGTAAATTTTTATTATGTATTAGCAAATTTTGCATATCTTTAATATTTATTATCTTTTTTATAACATTTTTATGACATATTTTATGTTTTTTTAAGTATTATTGATGTTTTATTTGATTGACACTGCTTGTAACTATTTGCTATAATTCCAATAAATTAGTGTAAATTGTATTTTTGTGATGTTTTTTGTTTGTATTTTGTATAATTTGCACCCAGTAATTTTTAGGTAGGTATATATGCAAAGTGTAAATAAGTCTATTTCCAAAAAGTTTTTGGTTCTTATTATCTCACTGGCAGTATTGTGTACTGGTGGGCTTAGCGTTGGATTGGCTCTTTCTGGTAGGACTGTAGCAGATGCTTTTTCTAATAGTACTAGCAGTAGCACCTATGTCAAGGTAGACGAGCTCTGGGATAGTGAGGCAAAGGCCATGAGTGGAGACAATGTGAGTAAATTGCTGAGTTATCTATCTAGCGATGGCACAATAGATGGGGTACAGGCTAGTACACCACAGACTGCGACAGATATCCGAGGCTATACATATGGAGGCAAGTCAGCAGAGCAAAGTGTAGTAGTGCGCTTGGGTGGACTAGACTGGATAGTTACATATATATCTACTGCTGGAGATGACAAGATAGCTACACTTTGGCTGAGCAATTGTATCCAAGATGCCTTTGTTGGGCGTAGCCAGACAGAGGGAGAAAAGTATGGTTATGTAACCACTAGCGTAGGCACAGGGTTGTACAGTGACTGGTCATATGATTGGTATAGTAGTACAGTAGGTACATATCCTAGTAATATGTACAGTACCAGTTATATTAGAGTAGTCACACTCAATAACGGGGGACAATATGCTACTAGCAACTCTGCATTGTCTAGCAAGCAGAGTAAGATTAGTAGTAGCGTATTTGCAGAGTTTACTATAGATAGTACAAGCTCTGTAGGAGATTTTGATGCACTTACAGATTATATAGTGACACCAAATCAAGTGAGTTGGCAGACAGGCAGACAAGATTCAAAGAATCTGATAAGTTGGAGTTATTATATGAATAACGAATCAACTACCTTGGGTGGAGATTATAGTAGCACATATGATTATTCTAGCAAGAGTCATTATTCAGAGTGGGGTAGTGATTATCTGTGGTTACCTAGTCTGACAGAGATGGGATACAACAATACAAATGGCTTGTGGGAGGTAAGTATAGAGGAGAGGAAAAACTACGATGGTAGTACTACGACAGTATCTAGTAGCGTATCACCTGGTTCAAATAATACATCTTCAACTGATACCTACGCCTATTCGTGGTCGCGCTCCGCGTACTACAATTATTCTTACCATGCTTACGGTGTCTACCCCTCCGGCGCTACCTACGGTAGCTACGCTGTCTACGGTGCGCTAGCCGTGCGTCCTGCGCTTCACTTAAATCTTACATCTGCTGCGCTTAGCGCAGCGACCGTGCCTACAGAATTTACAGGTACGGATAGGAATGGTAATCCAGTAACATATTATGTAACTATAGATGGTACGAGTGTGCAGATTGACAGTGTGGTCATGACGGGAACGAGTGCATTAGCGGTACCTGCATTTTTTACAGACTCTGGCAAGACATACTATGTAGTGAGTATGGCAGATGGTTGTAGCAATACAGGAGTATTTTATCCATCGAGGGAGTATTTGACGGGTATCACCCTGTCTAGTGGTATTACCAATATTGGTGCGCATGCCTTTGACTCGTGCAAGTTGCTGACTAGTGTCAGTATACCTAGTACAGTGCAGACTATAGGTGACTATGCTTTCTTTGGTTGTGACTTGATTACTGGTACTCTGGGATTGCAGAGTGGTGTCACTAGTATAGGTGATTATGCTTTTGCTGATTGTATAGGTCTCAATAGTGTGATAATACCTGGTACCGTTGTTAGTATTGGTATATGCGCATTCAACAATGTAGGGGTAAATACATTTAATATACCAGCCGCTACCACTAGTATTGGTGCTAGAGCATTTGGTGCTTGTGATGCACTGACATCTATTACTGTGGAGTCTACCAATCCAAATTATTCTGCTCAAAATGGTATATTGTATAATAAAAATCAAACTATTTTGATATGTTGTCCAGCAGGTGTCAGTAGTGCTACTATAGCATCTACTACAAATACTATTGATGCTTATGCGTTTGCGTATTGCGACCGATTGACGGCAATTAATATACCAGCGAGTGTTACTAGTATTGGTAATTACGCTTTTTATGCTACCAATAGTTTACTCAATGTATATATTGCTGGGAATATTACCAGCACCTCTGGTTTTGGCGTTGGAGCATTTAGAGGTAATAATAGTGCTGTCACATACTGGTTTGATGTTGAGTCTACATATACCACAGCTCAGTCTGCGTATGCTGCGGACGGTACAAAGTTTACATCATCAAATTTTAAGATAGAGCAGGTAGTGAATGTAATAGACGGGCAGTTTGGGCAGATTATTGACCAGTATATAGTAGGTCGAGGAGAGCAGTTTACATTGGATACAGCAGGCTCTACAGATAGTAGGTTTGTCTTTTTGAGTTGGTACGACAATGACGCAAATACGACGTTAACCAATAATTCTCAAGTTAGTTTTACTGTTACAAAAGACATGAGTATTGAGGCAATATATCAATTTGCCTTTGACAATTTTGCTATTGACCATTCTGCTTCGTTGTATTGGCTGTCTGATTGTGTAAATAATGGATACACTTTTGACAATGTCATATTTACCGTCACTTGTGATTTGGATTTGACTAGTGTCTCTGATAACACATGGCAGACAATAGGCGATGCTACACATGATTTTGCTGGCGTAGTGCAGGGCAATGGTTATGTCGTGAGTGGTAATACTGGGGTTACACTATTTTATAGTGGACTCAGTGGTACAGTGACTGATCTATATACTATAGGTGTCAGTCTAGGTATAGATGCTACAAACAATCTAGGGGACCTATGTGACCCAGATGAAGATGTAGAGATAGTATGGGAGGATAATGTTATTGCAAAGCCTAGATAGTTAGACTTGGGGGCGCTCAATGTGCGATTGTGTGCTGTAGATGTCTTAGGCTAAGGTTGTTATTGTTATTTTATTTGATTTTTGAATCATTTGTTTTAGCACTACACATAGTGTAGGCAAGTTTATTCCCATTAATTATTCACAGAAACTACTTTTGGATTTGTTAAATTATTACAAATCAACATTCCCATGATGTTGTGATAATTTTTCATACATAGAGTCCTAAAAGAATATAATGACAACTTTTTTATCCCTAGTCTAGCCTATACATCTATATGAGGGTAACTCTTTGCTCACATGAGGCATTGAGTGCCCCCTTTTTTGTTATCAGCGATAATTCAAAAGATAAATATTTTTTGTATACTTTGTAAGTCTAAATAAGAATTTATTTTGACAAATTACACAATATAGTGATATGAAATCACAAAGTTTTTTGGGTGGTATATTTGTATTGGTGGCGGGCACTCTGGTAGCAAAACTATTGGGGGCTTTTTATAGAGTTCCTCTTACTTGGGTACTCGGCGCTGAGGGCTTGGGGATATATCAATTGGTGTTCCCTATATTTTCTCTGCTATTAGTTTTGTCATCAACAGGGGCGCCAACGGCGATTAGTACTATGGTATCTAGTAGAGCCAAGGTAGGTAAGTATCGAGAGGCAGATAAAATTTTTCGTATTAGTTTGGCATCGCTCCTATCATTTAGTGTTGTACTTGGGGTTTTATTGTGCGCTGGCAGTGCAATAATTGCAGATTTGCAAGGTAATAGTATGGCGCATTTTTCTTATATAGCTATCTCTTTTGCTGTACCGCTAGTGTCTATACTAAGTGCTTTTAGAGGATATTATCAAGGTTATCAAAATATGTTGCCGACAGCACTTAGTCAGGTTGTAGAGCAATTGGGCAAGTTGGTTTTTGGACTGGTACTGAGTTATATTTTGTTGCCCAATGGTATTGAGTATGGAGCATTGGGTGCTGTATTGGGTGTAGTATTAGGAGAGGTGTTGGCTGTGATTGTAATGTTTGCGTATCGTATATTTGGGCGCAAACGAGAGAGCCAGTTATCATATCCAAATATCCAAGTCCCCAGTACCATATCCAGTACTGCAATGATAACCAGCACAAAAAATCAAACAAATAATAGTGGCAGTAACAAGACTGAGTTTGTGCCACAAGAGGTATCAAGTATTGCGCCCACTCAACCTACTGGTACAGGCACTAGTACTTCTATATATATAGATGACCCAAGCACTGTCGCCGGTTACAAGTCTTTGATGAAGGAATTTGGTAGGACAGCTACGCCAATTGTGCTAGCCTCAATGCTCTTGCCTATTTTACAAGTAGTAGATAGTATGTTGGTAGTAAATCTTTTGGGGTGGGGAGGTTATAGCACGGCAGATGCTACTATAATGTGGGGTATCAATTCTGGTATAGTCAATAGTATAGTCAATATGCCAGTTGTGCTGGCGTTGGCGGTTGCTACTGCAGTAGTGCCCCAATTGAGTACTGTGGATACGGCTATCAATGATGATAAAAGACAAAAAATCATTAGAGCACATACCTTTACTATCAATATTGCTTTACCATGTACTATGGCAATAATTATATTAGCACCAAGCGTTATTCCATTTTTGTACAATGATAGTTTGCAGGGTGGTGCATTTGACCAAATGGCACTTGCTATCAACCTATTGACCTTATCTAGTGCAATGATATTGATGATGTCATTGGTGCAGGTACAAAATGCTAGTATGCAAGGAGTGGCTAGGGCACGAGCTCCATTGTTACACATAGTGATAGCAGGTATTGTCAAGACAATTATTATGGTTATTTTGGTCCAGATAACTAGTATTAATATTTATGGTGTCTTGACTGCTAATCTATTATTTTATATGATTTGCTTTGCTCTCAATTATATATATATGAGAAACAAGTTGGGAGTAACGCACTGTTTTAGCGAGGCTTTGCCAACACTAATATCCACTCTGGTGATGTCAGTAATACTGATTATGTCTAGTTTTGCTTTTGTTAATTGGAATATCTACTTGGCTCTACCACTACAACTGATAATAGGGGTGAGTGTATATATTTATACTCTGATACTACTGGGTGGAGCTGATGAGGTATTGTCAATGTTCAAAAAATTTTGGCACAAGGTTTATAAACGCAAAGTTTTGTAAAGACTCTCAATTAGGGAGGATTAATTATGAATAAAAATCAACTGATTCGCTCAATGAGCAAGCATAGCAGTTTAACACAAAAAGAGTGTGCCAAATGTCTAGAGGCGCTGCAGTATATCTTGACTGAGAGCCTAAAGCGTGGTGAAGATGTGTGTATTACTGGCTTTGGTAAGTTTTATACCAAGTTTCAAAAGCCAAGAAAAGGCATAAATCCAGCTACTAGGGGTATGGTACAGTATCCATCGAAGTTTGTTCCAAGTTTTAAGAGTAGTGCAGTATTGAGACAAAAATTTACCTAAAAATGCCCAAAAATAAGTGGAATTGCCCCAAAATTGCCAAAAAACAGTAAAAATTGCTTAAAATCATTTGGCTAAACTTGTCAAATATGTTAAAATACTTGCAACCTATTATAAAAGGAGATTAGTATGAATAAGCAAGAGTTTATTGCAGCTGTTGCTAGCAATTCTGGCCTATCACAGGCAGATGTAGCTAGAGTATTAAATGCTGGTATTGAGCAGATTACTGCTGAGTTGGCAAAGGGAGGCGAGGTAGTATTTACTGGTTTTGGTTCTTTCAAGGCTAAAAAGCGTGCTGCTCGCACAGGTATCAACCCTGCAACAAAGCAAGCAATCAAGATACCTGCTAGCGTAGTTCCTACATTCAAGGCTGGTAAGGCATTAAAGGATGCTGTTAACAAATAAATTATTTTGTGAAGGAGGGTGGTTGCCCTCCTTTTTGTTTTTTATAGTACACAAACATTATACGCATTGTTGTGCATTTGGAGAAAGGTATGAAGATTGGTAATGTTAGGCTACATAGTGAGTATGTATTGGCACCTATGGCAGGTTTTACTGAGG
This sequence comes from uncultured Clostridia bacterium, assembly GCA_944383355.1. Classification (GTDB taxonomy): domain Bacteria; phylum Bacillota; class Clostridia; order Christensenellales; family UBA1242; genus RUG666. The sequence goes on along the minus strand of CALWPF010000002.1, from coordinate 77,250 downwards.
TAGGGTTTAGGAAAGTTTGTGCTATGTCAGGGGTAGGATTGACTACTACCGAGATGGTTAGTGCAAAGGGCTTGGTGTATGGCTCAGAGAATACTGAGGAGTTGTTGCGCACTGTGCCTGAGGAGAGCACCAAGGCGGTACAATTATTTAGTAATGAGCCTGCAGTATTGGCTGATGCTGTACAGCACCCTGATATCGCAAAGTTTGATATAATTGATATTAATATGGGGTGTCCCGTTCCCAAGATTGTCAAAAATGGTATGGGCTCCGCTCTGCTAAGAGAGCCCAAATTAGCTGGTGAATTGGTATCTAGTTGTGTAAAATCTACCACAAAGCCAGTTACCGTAAAAATTCGTATTGGTATTGACGGTATGCAAGGGAATATTATTGATTTTGCTAAACTCATGCAGGATAGTGGCGCTAGTGCTATTACTGTGCATGGTCGTACTAGAGAACAGATGTATGCTGGCAAGGCTAATTGGGATATTATATCAAATATTGCTGATGCATTGGATATACCTGTTTTTGGTAATGGAGATATCGATAGTGCAGAGTCTGCCCGTTTGCACAAGGAGAAATATGGTTGCCAGGGTATTGCTATAGGTAGAGGGGCACTAGGCAATCCTTGGATATTTGCTGACTTGAGTGGCACTACTTTTGATGTCTCGCCATTAGATGTGATTACCATACATATCAATACATTACTCAAGTATTACAGACCAGAGATTGTTTTTCCAGCTATGCGCAAGCATTTTTCATATTATATACGCTATAAGAGAAATAGCAAAGTATTGAGAGATAGGATAAACCGAGCAACGGATTATAATGAGATTATGCAAATTTTGACAGAAGTTTTTAGTTGAATTTGGTAAATAATGTCAAAAATCATTTGCACTATATTGTTATATTTAGTAAAATGTTTGTTATAAATAAGTAAATTTTTATCACAAAACAGTACACAATAACAAGTAAAGGGATAACGCTACAATATGGATTTGTTTTACAACATTATATTGCTACTTGCTGGTATTGGTGTGTTGTTGTATGGAGTGCGTACGCTCAATCAAGGTCTAGAGGGGGTGCTGAGCGTTGGTTTTAAGCGTTCACTCAACAAGACCGCTAGCAATAAGATAAAAGGGTATGGACTAGGCGCAGGTATTACCACTTTGGTGCAGAGTAGTACACTTACCATCGCTATGGTTGCTGGTTTTGTGAATGTTAGTACCATTAGCCTTGGGCAAGGATTGACGATAATACTAGGGGCTAATCTTGGGTCTGCTCTGGCTACAGTATTACTTGCTTTTGAGTCGGTTAATATAATAAAAATCTGTACCATTTTTTGTTTGATTGCGGCTTTTCTTTTCCTCATTAGCAAAAAGAATTCTTTACAAAAAGTAGCTACAACATTAATGGGATTTGGTTTGCTATGTCTTGGGTTGACTTTGATAGGTACCAGCATGACCGTTATTGTATCTGAGCCTAGTATTAATACGTTTTTGGCGACATTGACTAATCCCTTTATATTGCTATTGGTTGGAGCAGTTATTTGTTTTGTGACTGATAGTACATATGCAACTATTGCTATCATAGTAGCACTGGTTGGTGTGACAGGTGGTGGGCCTATAGATGTGCAGTCTGGATTTTATATGTTACTAGGTGCTTGCTTTGTTGGCGGTTATAGTACTCTGGTATACAACATATCTGGTGCGTCAATAGATGCAAAGAGAGCTTTGTGGTTTCATGTATTGTTTAAAATGTTTGCTGGGTTGATTTTTGCCTTGCTGTCATTGATACCTTGGATTGAGCCATTCTGGCATCTGCTAGGCGAGCAGACTGGTCTAACTTTTGTGTTGATTTATTGTGCTATGATGCTCATACCTGGTCTAATCTTGTTACCTTTTACAAACCTATTAGCTAAACTGATGAGAAAGATTGTTCCACAAAAGGCAAAAGACACCTCGGTCTATGATCAATTTATACCTGACGAAAACTCTGTAAAAATTTTTAGCCTAGCATATCCATGGGTCGTCAGTCGCATAAATGACATAATACGAATGGAGTCTGATCTGGCTGAGAAGTTGGTAATGAGATTGAGCACAAAAGATGCAGAAGAACGAGGGCTACAGGGAAAGATCAAGGCACTGGATAAAATTATCAAATTGATGACTAATAATATTATTCGTATTAGTTCAAACAAAAGTGAGGGGAATATAGAAAAAACTAATATCTTGCTAGGTATAATCAATGATATTAGTCATGTACTCGAAAAGATCAACAAGCTATATACTCTCGGTACTACTTATAAACAAAAGCCTAGGAGTATGACAGTATCTGAGGCGGAGAAGTTGTTTCCACTCTGGATAGAGATAAGGGAGCTTTCGGAATTATTAAATGCTTTTGTCGATAATTTAAAGGATATGGATAGCAGAGCAAAAAATAAAGCTTTGAGAGAGATATTCCAAGTATCTGACCGTAATGCCAAGAGTAACAACAAGGCCAAGGAGCAATTATTTAGGGAATACAAAAAGAAAAAAGTTTATTCGGATAATAGCATGTATCTCAGTATATTGTTATCCTTAGAGAATATGAATTCTGACATTTCAAATATAGCTATAAAATTTGGGATATTAGAAAATGAATAAAAGGAGCTAATTAAAATGTTAAATAAAATGACCTTAAAAAATATGGACGTAAAAGGTAAAAGAGTGTTAGTCCGAGCAGATTATAATGTTCCTCTAAACTCCAATCATCAAATCACAAATGATAAGAGGATAAGGGAGTCTGTTCCTACTATCAATTATCTATTGGAGCATGGTGCAAAGATTATACTATGTTCGCATCTAGGTAGACCTGATGGCAGAGTTAACCCAGAGTTTTCTATGGCTCCAGTAGCTGAATGTTTGCGAAAGTTACTAAAAAAGCCTATAATTCTAACAAAAGATGTTGCTGGACCAGATACTTTTAAATTCGTGCGTAGCATGAAAGAAGGCGACATTATTTTGATGGAAAATTTGCGATTTGACCCAGGTGAGGAAAGTAATAGCTTGGAGTTTGCAAAACGTCTCGCTAGTGTTGCTGATATATACTGTGATGATGCTTTTGGTGCTATGCATAGATCACATGCTAGTATAGTACGAATTGCTGAATTGTTACCTAGTTGTGCGGGGCTATTAGTAGAGCGTGAGTTAAAGGTATTGACAAAATTAATGCAAAATCCTGAACGTCCTTTTGTAGCATTGATTGGTGGAGCAAAAGTAAAAGACAAGATTAATTTGATTAGCAACTTAATTGACCTAGCAGATGTAGTCCTCATTGGAGGTGCTATGGCTTATACCTTTATGAAAGCCAAAAATTATCCTGTAGGGAAATCATTAATTGAGCGTGATAAGATACCCCTAGCAAAACTATTGATAGAAAAGGCAGAAAAGACTGGAACAAAATTGGTTTTGCCGATTGACCATGTAGTTACTGGTGAGTTTAATTTTGCTGCAGAATCAATAATCGTAAGTACAGAGAAATTTCCTCGTAATGGTATGGGTATGGATATTGGACCAAAAACAGTATCAAGATACAAACATTACATTAGTAGAGCAAAAACAGTTTTTTGGAACGGACCTATGGGGGTGTTTGAGTTTCAAAATTTTGCAAAAGGAACTAACGAAATTGCTATGGCTGTAGCTAGTTGTAAAGGTGTTACAGTAGTTGGTGGTGGTGATAGTGCTGCGGCTGTAGAAGCTTTGGAGTTGCAAGACAAAATTACTCATGTATCTACTGGCGGTGGTGCCACATTAAAGTTGTTAGAGGGAGCGAAATTGCCAGGTATAGAGGCTTTACAGGATAAAATTTAGGGGGATATATGAAAAAAAAGTATATTTTTGGAAACTGGAAAATGAGTGTTGACTCTGCGCTGATACATGGCTTTGTCGCAAAGTTTGCGCAACGTCGTGATTTACCAAATATAGAGTTTGGTTTGGCGGTGCCTTTTGTATACTTGGATAATGTTGTATGTTCTATTGATAGTTCCAATTGTTTGATTGGGGCGCAGAATGTGTGTGAATATCAAAAGGGTGCATATACTGGTGAGATTAGTGCAGAGATGCTTGCAGACATTGGCGCTAAATTCTGTTTAGTTGGGCATAGCGAGCGTAGACATATTTTTAATGAAAGCAATCTTTCCATAAACCACAAAATCATTAATTTATTGGATAAAGACATAATACCTTTATTGTGCATAGGGGAGACATTGCAAGAGTATGAACAATGCACAACCAAGGCGGTTTTGGCCAAGCAACTAGAGGAATGTTTGCAGGGTATCGATGCAGATAAGTTAAAAAGACTAATGGTTGCATACGAGCCAGTTTGGGCAATAGGTACAGGTAAAACTGCTACTACTAAAGAGATCGCAGATTGCGTTGACTTCACAAAAGATACGTTGCATAGCATATTGGGTGATGTTCAAATTCCTGTATTGTATGGCGGTAGTGTTAATGATAAAAATGCAGGTGAAATCTTATCTATTGATGTAGTTGATGGTGCTTTAATAGGTGGGGCGAGTTTGGATGTGGACAAATTTTTGGCTATAGCAGATAAAGTGCTAGATTAGGCAATTAGTTTTATTTATTTTTTATATTAAAAATGGGAGTTTGTATGAAGACTAAAAGACCAGTCATCGCCATCGTTCTTGATGGTGTTGGAATAAGGAAAGAAAAGAAAGATAATCCAATGTACATTGCAAAAATGCCATTTTTTCATGATTTATTGAAAAAATATCCCAATAAGATTATACAGGCTAGCGAGGAATATGTGGGCTTGCCAAAAGGTCAAATGGGCAATAGTGAGGTTGGTCATTTGACATTGGGCGCTGGGCGAGTATTGTTGCAGGATTTGATGAGGATAAATAAGGATATCTCTGACCACAGGCTAGAAACAAACAAGGTATTTAATGACCAAATCAAACGTGTAAAGACTAATAATAGCACTATACACTTAATTGGTATGGTATCAAATGGTGGAGTGCATAGTAGTATTGAACATCTTTTTGCTTTGATCAAGACGTTATCTCAAAAAGGCGTACAAAAAGTAAAAGTGCATTGTATATTAGATGGAAGAGATACTCCAGTGGATTCTGGTAAACAATTTTTGCAACAGTTACAGATCAAGATGAATGAGTATGGTGTAGGCGAAATAGCAACACTCATCGGCAGATTTTATGCTATGGATAGAGAAGAGCGTTGGAGCAGGACAGAAACCGCATTTAATTTGTTTTGTTATGGCAAGGCAGATAGACGTGCTAATACTTTTGGTGATGCTTTTAAAGAGATTTATGGTAGGCAGGTAAGTGATGAATTTGCTCCAGCATATGCCATAGGTGGCTATGTGGGAATGCAAGACAATGACGAAGTGCTGTTTTTTAACTTTAGACCAGATAGAATGAGGCAGTTAACCAATGCTTTTGCTACTAGGACATTTATTACTTTTAATCGTGGTAAAATGCCAAAGCTAAACTTTGTTGCTATGTGTAGATATGACAAGACTCAGAGGAATATAGATGTTTTATTTGATGAAATTATTCCAAAGAACACATTGTCTGAGCGATTGTCGATGATAGGATATAAACAATTAAAGTTGGCTGAGACCACAAAGTATGCTCATGTTACATATTATTTTAATGGTGGCATTGAGAAGCCATTTAAAAATGAAAAGCGTATTTTAATAGAGAGTAAGAATGTAGATAATTTTGCAGAATATCCACCAATGCGTGCTCCAGAAATTACTGAGTGTTTGTTGTCAGAAATATGGAAATCCACTTACGACTTTATTTTGGTTAACTATAGTAATGGTGATATGATAGGGCATACTGGTGACATGGACGCTTGCGTTAAAACTCTGGAAATATTGGATACTTGCTTAGACAAGGTTGTGTCTGCCGCCAATCAAAATGGCTATACATGCTTTATAGTGGCAGATCACGGTAATGTCGAGGACGAAGGAGGAGTAAATAAAACCACTCATACGACAAATCCTGTGCCATTTATCATCACAGACAGAGATATAAAATTACGAGAGGGTACATTCGCTCTAGATAGTTTTGCCCCTACTATATTAGATTATATGCGTTTGTATAAGCCTCGTGAAATGCTGGGTGAGAGTATGTTGGAAAAAATTCCAAATGACAATAGTTGACTTTTTGTCTATAGTCTTGTATAATGCACTCAAAGGTATTGTTGCATATGTTAAGTTTATTGGCTGATGTTTGGAATTCTATAATCAATGTGTGTTTTCGTGACATTTCCCCGACATTAAAAGGGTTTTTGGTGCTCATTTTTTTGGTGGCTGCTTTTTGGTTTTTGGCAAAGAGTATTAATGTAGGGAAAAATTCCGCAGAGAGACCCATCTTTGTAGGAAGGTTTATACTTTTCTTGCTATTTTTCACATTATGTATACTATATGCCGTATTGTGATTACAATTAGTTTATTTTGGTATAATTTTTATTGCAAAATACTTGTAAAAGATAACATTTTGTGATATATATTGTATATTCACAAGTTTAGAGTGTATTTATCATTCAAATGGAGGAACTATGATGAACTTGTCATCTTTTATGCTTGGAGCGACTGATTCGCCATTGCCAGATTGGGTTACCACTTCTTTTCCTATATTTCAATATGTTTGTATAGGACTGATTGCTGCATGCGCTATTGCTATGATTTTTTTGGTTTTGTTTCAACAAAGTAACAGCGGTGGCGGACTCAATGCTGTTAGTGGAGTTACCGAGACATATTATGCACAAAATAAAGGTAAAACCAAGGAAGGGCGTTTGCGCAAGGCAACTATTGCTCTAGGTATTATAATGGCGGTATTTACTATATTATACTTTGTTTCGTTACAAGTTGTTAATCCATTTGCGGAATAGTAGTTTATAAAAAAGGGGGAGGCTTTTTCCTCTTTTTATTTTTAATTAAAAGTAGGTTGTTATGCAGGAAGTAATTGATTACATTAAATCAAAAAATTTAGATTTTCATACTCATGCTGATATTTCAAAAGCTCTTAGTGCGGGACTGAATATCCCATATACTGATGCCTATGTGTATGTTACAAATATGATAAATAAAGGATTGCTAGTACAGGTTGGAGCTCAAGGTAAACTTGCACTAGCACAAACTTTGGGTTATAAGAGTGGTAGACTTGTTGGTAATAGTCGAGGTTTTGCATTTTGCAAGTTAGATGAAGACGCTCCTGATGTGTTTATTCCTCATTGTAATCTCAAAACGGCTTTGCACAGGGATATTGTACTTATAAAAGTGACACAAAAAGGTGACCAGTACGAAGGCGAAGTAGTAAAAGTCCTAGAGAGAAGTAATCAAAACATTGTTGGAAGAGTTGAGGTTATCAAGCCTCACTTGGCTTTTGTTAAGCCAGATGATACTCATTTTTGGTGTGATATTCTGGTGCGCAATGCTGAAAAGATGAAAGTAAAAGATGGCGATAAAGTAGTATGTCGTATTCGTAGCTATTCAAATGGTGATAAAAACCCTCAAGGTGATATAGTGGAGGTATTGGGGCATGATGATACCCCTGCACTTGCTATGTTATCTATTATAAGGAATAACAATCTATATGAAGAGTTTGAACCAGAGGTATTGGCAGAGGCAATGTCTGTGCCACAATCTATATCTTCACATGATAAAATCGGCAGAGTAGATTTTACAAATGAGCGCATAGTTACTATAGACGGTGAGGATACTAGAGATATAGACGATGCTGTTGGTATAAAAGTCAATGAAGATGGTACTTTTACATTAGGTGTGCACATAGCAGATGTGGCTCATTATGTACGTCCTGATAGTATGTTGGACAAAGAGGCTTATCGCAGAGCAACTAGTGTATATTTCCCCAACTTAGTTTATCCAATGCTACCTAGGGAGTTGTCTAATGGTATCTGTTCCTTAAATCCAAAAGTGGAACGTCTGACACTCTCCGTCATAATGAAGGTGAATCAAGAAGGCGATGTTGTTGATTATAAGATTTGCGAAGGCGTTATCAAGTCAAATGAGCAAATGACATACACTGATGTATACGCTATCTTGCAAGATGATCCAGTCACTTGCAAAAAATATGACTATTTGGTTCAAGACTTTAAAAATATGGAGAAGTTGCACAATATATTATTTAAAAAACGTAAAAAACGTGGTTCGTTGGATTTTGATTTACCAGAGTGCAAGTTTGAAATGGATGAAGAGGGGCATGTTTTAGATGTTAAATTGTTTGAGAGAAATACAGCCCACTTACTTATTGAATCTTTTATGTTACTAGCTAATGAAACAGTGGCAGAGGCTATGTGTAAACGGGAGATACCATTTATATACAGAGTGCATGAGCAACCAGATGCACAGAAAATGTTCGAATTCTTTACTTTTTTACAAGGTCTAAAATTAAAAATAAATTCATCACCAGAAAAAGTGACGCCAAAGGACTTACAGTTGTTATTAAAAAAGATTGAAGGTGAACCATATGCTCCTATGGTCAACCAAGTAATGTTGCGCAGTTTACAAAAGGCCCGATATGCTAGCAAAAACTTGGGGCATTTTGGTATAGCTGCACCGTTTTATTGTCATTTTACTTCGCCGATTAGAAGATATCCAGATTTGGCTATCCACAGGATTATCAAATCCGTTGTATTACGTGAACCAACTCCAAATTGGTTGGAGTTTTTAGGTACATGGGTTGATGAAGCAAGCCTGCAATCAAGTGAACGTGAAAAATTGGCGGAAGTGGCAGAAAGAGAGGTTGATGATTTAAAGAAAGCCGAATATATGCAACAACATATCAATGAGGAATTTGAAGGTATGGTGACAGGTGTTACAAATTTTGGAGTATTTGTCGCATTACCAAACACTGTAGAGGGTTTGTGTACCATGGAGAATCTGCCAGAGGATAACTACTTGTTGTTTGAAAAACAGTATAAGTTAGCTGGTTCTAGGCATAGCTATCAATTGGGCGACACGGTAAAAGTGCGTGTTGTAGATTGTAACTTGATGAAAAGACAAATCACCTTTAAGATGGTAGAAAAAATTAAAAGTTCTACCAAATAATAAACGATAAAAAACCACTTTTAAAACTTTTTTTGTAAAGGGTATTGAAAAATAATTTATTTGTGGTATAATATGAGGGTAGCAATGAGGGTAATTACTACTAATAAACGAGCGAATTTTGAATATTTTATACTAGAGGAATTTACCGCAGGTATCAGTTTGGTTGGCGGAGAGGTCAAGTCTATCCGTAATGGCTCGGTTTCTATCAAGGATAGTTTCGTGCACTTTCGCTCTGGTGAGGCATATATTATCAATATGTACATCAAGCGATACGCTTTTGATAATTTGGGCAATATAGATGAGCGCAGACCTCGTAAGTTGTTGTTACACAAGCGTGAGATAGACTATTTGATCGGTAAGGTGACCGAAAAGGGGCTTACTATAGTGCCAACAAAACTATACTTTGATAAAAATCTAGTAAAACTTGATATAGCTTTGTGTAGAGGTAAACATTTGTATGACAAGCGTGAATCTATCAAGCAAAGAGATATCAAGAGAGATATTCAAAGAGAGGTGGCTAGGTGAGATTACCTAGATGTTATCAGGGAGCGTTTAGGCTTCGACAGGTAGTAGAGAGCATTTGCTAGCGCACTGTAGGTTTCGTCTACATCAAAAACGATACTAAAATTAAATGCAAACAAAGCATCTAATTACACATACGCAAATGGCACTTATGGTGCAGTTGCTTATGCGTAATGCTTAGTCAACTGAGATTGGCTCGTCCTGTGTTAATTAATTGGCAACTGGGGTTAGCATAAGGGCGTGAACGGACCAGATTTGCTCTATCTAGTCTTTACCTCTATGTCTAGGTAGTATTCTAGAGGTGGATATATGTCTGTTTGTCATTTTTGAGGTACTTATATTCTAAACAAAAAATGACTATGTGCGTAGCAAGGCAAATGCATCACTATTTGGACACGGGTTCGATTCCCGTCGCTTCCACCATTGCTCATATTTAATGAGCTTTTGATTAGAGCACATTTTTGAAAAAATCTTAAGGAGTAAAACAAATGGAACTATCAGTAGGAGTGTTGGGTATGTCATTTTCAGAAGCATTGTTGAGCGTATTGGCTATAATTGCTTTTGTAATTGCTGTTGCTTTTGTACTTGTAGTATTAGTTGATTTGTTATTATCTATTATTGACCCTAATAGCAAAGGCATATTTTTCCGCAGACATGCTAGTGGTGACAAGAGTTTGCCTAGCCGACCAAAGGTACTAAAGGACAATGAGCTTGATGCTGGTTATCAATTTCAAGATGATGAGCCAGTAGAGAAAAAGGAGTTGCCTCAAAATACTTGGGACGATGACTTGGCTAGTCAAGAGCAACAAAGTTTGTTAGCAGGAGAGTCCGGCTTGAGTGATGAGGCTTCAGACAATGAGCACAAGGACTTTCATGACGCTAGAGTGGAGGCTATTGAGCGTCGTAGGCAGGAGTTTGAAGACTTTGATACAATGTTTGAGAACGAAGTTTCAAGCGATGTTCCTGAGGCTGACGAGCTCAACAAAATGATTGAGGAAATTAACGCAGAAGCAATTCGTGAGTACAATAGTAGTAACGATACTGGCGCTGCTATGACTCAAGAGCCTTTGCCTTTGCCAGAGCCTTTTGAGGATACTAGTGATGAAAACATTCCTTTACCTGTATCTAATGAGGAGGTTGTTGAGCCTGTTCAAGAACAAGAGAATTTCTTCTTTGACGATCAGAATGCTATGCAAGAGCAACCAGTTGCTGATGTGGAATTTCAAGAACAGCCACAGCCTCAAGAGGTATTGCAACCAGTTGTCCCTGTACAACAACAAGAGGCACCTCAAGTGGTTGAGACTGTGAATGTTATTACCACTACAATGTATACAGATCTTACTCTTGATCAGCTAAATGAGAGATTGAATAAGTTGCAAAATCGTTTAAAGCAGAATGAAAAAGATCTAAAGGCTAATCGAAAAGAGTATCTACCTTTGGCTAGAGTAAAACGTACATTGGAAAAAGATCAGCAAAAATTGCGTCGCCGTGAGGCAGTAATAGCTCGTAAAAAGGTTATATTGTATGGCGTAAACAATTATGTAGACATTGATGAGGAAAAGGCTAAGAAATTATCTGAGGATTTGGATTTGCTAGATGGTTTGCGTTTGTCAGTACAGCATTGCGAAGATGTAATGGCTGCTAATAAAGATAGGTTCCCTATTCTTGAAAAGACAAACAAGATATTGACTGATACCAACAAGGATCTAAAAGATGATATCGCAGAGATTAAGGCTGCTATTGAGCAATATAAGCGTGATCACAATATAGAAGATTAGTAATTATCCGCAAAAAAGAGAGTTTTACTCTCTTTTTTGTTTTCATTTTGTGGTTTTTATGTTATTATATATCATATATTATAAAAAATTTTAGAGGTAAATTATCTATGGGATTTTGGAGTTGGTTTAAAAATAGATTTTCCAAGAAACCAGAAAATCTGCCTGCATCTATACCTAGAGGCAAAGGGAAGACTCCACTAAAGCTAGGATTGGCTTTGAGTGGTGGAGGCACTAGAGGAGTTGCTTATATTGGTGTGTTTAAGGCTTTACAAGAGGCTAATATAGAATTTGACTATGTCGCTGGTACGAGTGTGGGGTCAATCATGGGAGCTGTATATTGTACAGATATGACAATAGAGCAAATGATAAAAATAGCAAAGAGTTTGCGTGCTAAGGATATTAAATCAAGTAAGATACCCTATGTCCCTAGCAAAACAGATAAACTTAGGAGCGTAATACGAGAGATATTATCTGGTAAAGGCTTTGAGGATTTGAATAAACCATTTACAGCAGTAGCAGTCGATATTATCTCAGGTGAAGAAAAAAGATTGACGAGTGGACCTCTAGATGCTGCTATTGCAGGCAGTTGTGCTGTTCCTACCATTTTTAATCCTGTAGACTTTGGCCCATATAGGTTATTTGATGGAGGGTTGCAAAATAATATTCCAGCTAATGTAGCAAGAGAAATGGGAGCAGATATTGTAATAGCTTTTGACTTGAATCCTACTAGAGGTTATGGTACTACCAGTACTAAATATTTGGATTTGATGAAGGCTGTATTGAGAATATTGATGAAATCTAACTCTGTTAATGGATATGTTCACTCTGACTATATAGTAAAGCTTGATTTATCACAATATAATCAAACTAAGCTGGACAACATAGATGAAATGATAAGAGTAGGTTATGAAACTACGAAGGCAGAGATGCATAATATACTCAAGGCTATTGGCCGAGAGACGCCAAATGAAGATATCAAAAAGACTGCTAAAAAATTGCGTGCTATTGAGCGGGAAGCTCGTAGAGCAGCAGCAAAAGCTGCTCGCTCTGGTTCTGCAACATCAGCGGTAAAGGAAGAAATAAGCAATAGTGACGAAAAAGATTTTGAGAAATTTTTAAGTGAACAAGCAACAGATGGGAAATCTAACGAATAATCGTTTATGTTAGTTGTGTTTTGAATTGTAATTTGGATAAAAATGTACTGATGGAGGTATATTCTATGTCTTGGGATAAGTATAACGAAGCAAGGAAAAAAGCTAAGGCAGCAAAGAATAAAGTTGATAGCGCATCAAAAGTTGTTGATAAATTAACGGGCAAGAGTGATAGCAAGATTACCAAAAGTGACGTCAATCAAGCAAAAACTGCTGTTAAGAATGCAAAGAAATATGGCTGGCTATTAAGTATCTGGGTAGTAATTACTATTTTAGCTCTGGTATCATTGATATTCACTAACACTATTGAGCCTGCTGTCAATAACTGGATATATGGACCTAGTAATACTACTGGTACGACAGAAGATGACGGTGACGTTGTGACCACAATAGCCGATGTAAATGCGAACAGTGCCTTAAAGGTGCATTATGTGTTTGTGGGACAGGGTGATTGTATCATGATTGATTTGCCAGATGGCAAGAATGTTATAATTGACAGTGGTAGCGAGACCTATAACTCCGAAACAAGTCAAAAAGTGTTAAGTTATATTGATACTTATTTGCTTGACGATGGTGAAATAATTGACTATATGATTTTGACGCACCCAGATAGCGACCATATGTACTATTTGCCTGATATTTTAGACACCTACGAAGTGGCAACCATTTATAGACCTTATACATTTTTTGTATCAGACGGTGAAGATAGTAAGCTTGCATTAGACCCCGATGGTACTATTGCAACTGTTGAAGAGCAAGCCGCTGTTGAGGCAAAGGAGCGTGCCGCAGTCGCTGAATTAAATAGCGAATATGGTTATGGCATTAAAATAGGCGAGCCAAAAAACACTACAAATGCCAAAAGTACAGATATAATGTATAAATTTATTAGCCGTATTTATAACGAAACTCACGGGCCAGATGACACTCCAGCCGAGATTTATTATCCTATTGCAGGCGAGCATTTTGGCGGGGACGAGTACACTTTCACGTTCTATGCTCCCATAACTCCTAGCAACGTTTATAGCAGTTGGAACAACTATTCAAGCGTAATCGTATTAGATTATAACGGCACCAAAATTGCCTTTACAGGCGATGCCGAAACAGAAGAAGAAGACGAAATTTTAGCAAATGAAAGCAACCTACCATTGCCTGATGTAGATATTATGGATATGGGGCACCATGGGAGTGACACGAGCTCTCAAGATGCTTTTGTCAAGGCACTAAGCCCAGAATATGCTATAATATCTTGTGGTATTAATAATAAGTATGGTCACCCAAAACAAAAAACAATTGATACATTGTACAATAACGGGGTAGATTCCAATCATATATTTATTACAGCGCAGAGTGGTGATATAGTAATTGGCTTTGGATATACTGGTAATTCCTCTGCATCTGGCGATAATGAAGAGGTAGTAGATAATAACGCAGGGCAAAATCAAGATTCTGAGGTAACCAGTACAACAGCGGATAATCAAACGGTAACACGAGATTTTGTTATAGCTTATACTGGTGAGGCAAGTTTAGTTGCTCCAAGTGATCCTGATGGTAATATAATCAAGTGGTGGTATGTTGTTGTAGGCATAATTGTGATTTCAGGAGTTATATTATTGGTCATTATTCCAAGCTTTTTAAAATCCTCCAAAAAAAGTAAATAAAAAATTAATTGTAATTCAAAAAATAAAAAATGTGGAAAACTGATTTTTAAAATTAAAATCAGTTTTCTTTTATATTTATAAATTCTCTATGCTTTTATTTAGTCAAAACTATTCGCAAAACTTAAAATTTTTTTATATTTTGCATTTTTATAAATTATCAAATTTTATGTCGATTTGTGCAATAAATACAAAAATACACAATATATAGTATTATGGTGATTATGATTGACACAAGATATAGTGTTTATTTATAATTGGAATGTAAGATTTTTAAAAAGGAGTAGGTAAAATGACCCGTTTAGTATTGAAGAGAGATGGTACTTATCAAGAATTTAATAAAAAGAAGATAGCGGATGCTATATTCAAGGCAGCCGTGGCATGCAATGGTAGCAATTATGATACCGCATGCAAATTGGCAGATCAAGTAGATGCTTTGATTCAGGATAGGTTAAAAGACAGAGTACCTACTGTAGAACAAATACAAGATATAGTTGAATATGTATTAATAGAGAATAGACATTCTCAGACTGCCAAAGCTTTTATTTTGTATAGAGAAAAGCGTAAGAGTGCTAGAGAAAATAATGCACTGATCGGTGCTACTATAGATCTTTTTGATAAATATATAGATGATACTGACTGGAGGACAAAAGAGAATAGTAATATGCAGCGATCTGTCGCTGGTTTGAATAATTATGTTAGAGAAGAATTTACTAAAAATTACTGGTTAAATGAGGTATACCCTGTAGAGGTTCGTGAGGCACACTTGAGTGGAGATTTGCATGTTCACGACTTGGGATTTTTTGGCGCATACTGCGTTGGCTGGGATTTGAATCAAATTCTTACCATGGGATTTACTGGAGTAGAGGGTAAGATTAGTAGTGCTCCAGCAAAGCACCTTAGGAGTTTTCTTGGACAAGTGACTAATGCTACATTTACTCTTCAGGGAGAGACTGCAGGTGCACAGGCGTGGAGTAGTTTTGATACATATTGTGCTCCATTCATATACTATGATAATTTGTCTTACGAAGAGGTAGTGCAAGCCATTCAGGGGTTTGTATTTAATATGAATGTTGCTACTCGTGTTGGATTCCAATGCCCTTTCAGTAACATTACATTGGATATCAAGGTTCCAAAATTGTTAAAAGATAGACCAGTTATCATAGGTGGTGTACCTCAAGATAAAACTTATGGTGATTTCCAAAAAGAAATGGATATGTTTAACTTGGCATTTTGTGAAGTTATGATGCAAGGTGACAGTAATGGACGTATATTTACATTCCCAATTCCTACTATTAATGTTACAAAAGAACTAGATTGGGATACTCCTGTAATGAATGCAGTAATGGATATGACATGTAAGTATGGTACTCCTTATTTCGCAAACTATGTTACTAGTGACCTCAGCCCAGAAGATGCAGTATCAATGTGTTGTAGACTAAGACTTAATGTAAAGGAATTGCGCAAGCGTGGTGGTGGATTGTTTGGTAGTAGTCCTCTGACAGGTTCTATTGGAGTTGTTACTATAAATCTGCCTAGGATCGGTTATTTGTCGAATACAAAAGAAGAGTTTTTGGAGCGAGTTGGTAAATTAGCAGATATTGCAAAGAATTCTCTTGAGATAAAGAGAAAGGTTGTTGAGCAACAGACTGAGAATGGGTTATACCCATATTCAAAATTTTACTTACAGACAGTAAAGGATCGAACAGGCAAGTATTGGGCAAATCATTTTAATACTATAGGTATTGTGGGTATGAATGAGGCTTTGTTAAACTTTATGGGCAAGCCAATTACTTCTCCTGAGGGACAGGCTTTTGCTATAGAGGTTATGGATTTCTTGCGTGAAAAGATGGTAAGTTACCAGGTCGAGACGGGGAATCAGTATAATTTGGAGGCAACACCTGCCGAGGGTACTGCCCCTAGGTTGGCTAGACTAGATAAGGCTCGTTTCCCAGACATTATAGTGGCAGGTGATAAAGAACCATATTACACCAATTCTACTCAAATTCCAGTCGAGTATACTGATGATATTTTTGAAGTCGTTAGATTGCAAGATGAGTTACAATCTAGGTATACAGGTGGTACAGTGTTGCACTTATATCTAGGTGAGAGAGTGTCTGATAGAGAGACTTGTAAAAAGTTGATACAAAAGATTTTTAACAATAATAAGATGCCTTATATCAGCATAACTCCTACATTTAGTGTATGTCCAGAGCATGGTTATGTAGCAGGCGAGCACTTTGAATGTCCTATTTGTGGCGCTGCAAGTGAAGTGTGGACTAGGGTAGTTGGATATTTTAGATGCGTAAAAGATTTTAATAAATCTAAACAAGAAGAATACTTCGCTCGAAAGAATTTTGTATTACGTCCAGAGGAATTTATGGATGCAGGTGAGCTTGCTCAATTCAAAAAAGAGCAAGGTACAGCGGAGGCTGGCAGTATAGCAGTATGAGGATACAAAAATTTATAAAAAATTCTTTTATTGATTATCCATCACATATAGCCACGGTTGTATTTACTATAGGTTGTAATTGGAAATGCTGGTATTGTTTAAATAGCCCTTTGATAGATACAAACAGTTATGCTGAATGTGATGAACAAGAGGTTTTAGATTTTTTGGCTAATAGAGTTGGATTGATAGATGGCGTTGTCATATGTGGAGGAGAGCCTACGTTACAGCCAGATTTAATAAATTTTATAAGAAAAGTAAAAAATCTGGGGTACGATGTGAAGCTAGATACAAATGGAACAAATCCAATTATCCTCAAAAAATTAGTAGATGATGCACTGGTGGATTATGTGGCTATGGATATAAAAGCACCTTTTGTAAAATATGATGAGATTACAGGCGTAAAAACCGAGATTGACAAGGTTCGTCAAAGTATTGATATTTTGATGAATAGCAAAATTGACTACGAATTTAGGACTACAGTTACTCCTGATTTTTCAAAAGATGATATCCTACAAATTGCTCAGAGTATCAAGGGGGCAAAGAGATATTATTTGCAAGCGTACAAACAGCCTGCTGATAAGAACTTGCCAAAGTCTATGGATCCTAATGACTTAATTGAGTATGCTCGCTTGTGTAATGATTATGTTCCTACTCAATTGCATTAAAATAAATTAAAAAAGATATATACGCTGAGATGTATATATCTTTTTTGATAATGACTGTATTGTACAACATCACCACACTGCAAACTAACTCAAAATCATTGCCAAATTAGATAAAGTTTGATATATTATATAATATATATCAGTAAGTTAATTTAAATATTTTGTATTAACTAACTTATAAATTGAATGAGGTATCTGCGTGAAAACAAATATAACTTTAATCTGTGTTTTAGAAAATTATGGAAAAAATGTCTCTAAAATGCTTAGTGATAAATTGGATATGTTTTTTGTTGATATGGAAGAAATGTTTGAGTACGAATTGGTAGATTCAAAACATATTTTGGAAACACTGGGCGATAAAGAGGGTAAAAAGTATATAAAAAATGCTGAGGCAAAAGTGATAAAAAATGTTAGTCAGTTTGAGAACACATTTATTAATATAAACCCTGTTACATTGTTTAGTGGTCGCAACTATAGTAGTATCAATAAGACTAGTTATCTAATATATGCTCAAATATCTCCTAAATATTTTGAAACTAGGTCAAAGCATAGTGGCGATGTCTTACCAAAAGATATCACAGATATTGCCTTTGGTGATAGGGATAAAAAATATGTGGAAAAGAGCGATATGGTAATAAACTGTAGTACAATGAAAGAGAAAAAGGCTGTTAAAAAAATATTAGCTGAATTGAATAGATTTTTCAAGAAGAATTCAAAATAGTATAAAATGATAGTTTTTACTATCATTTTTTGTTTGTATTTTTGGTGTAAATTTAGTAGAATAATACTATATGCAATATTAATTGGTAAATATTAAATAATACTTTTTTGGCGTTATTTATTTAGTTATGAGGAGAAATTTTATAATGAATATAGTAGAAAAATCTATCAATACTATTCGTAAGTTAGGCTTGAATATGATTCAGACAGCGGGTAGTGGCCATGCTGGGATAGTATTAGGCGCCAGCCCTCTAATATATTCTATTTATCATGAGGCAAAAATTGACCCTGAGCATCCAGATTGGTTTGACAGAGATAGGGTTGTTTTGTCTAGTGGACATGGTAGCGCCATGCTTTATGCAGTTCTTCATTTACTAGGTTATGATGTAACGGAAGATGATCTGAGAGATTTTCGCACCTTGGGTTCTATTACCCCAGGACATCCTGAGATTGATATTACACCAGGTGTAGATTGTAGTACTGGTGCATTGGGGCAGGGTTTTGCTAATGCTGTGGGTTTGGCTATGGCAGAGGCTCATCTATCTGCTAAATTCAATAAGCGTGGTATGAAGTTAATTGATCATTACACATTTGTATTATGTGGAGATGGTGATTTGATGGAGGGGATTAGTTATGAGGCAGCTAGTTTGGCTGGGAAACAGCAATTAGGTAAACTTATTGTGCTTTTTGATAGCAATAACATTAGCTTAGATGGTCGGACTGATATCGCCACATCAGAGGATATTCCAAAGAGATTCGAAGCAATGCAATGGCAAGTACTGGATTGCGACAATAACCCTAATAATATTATACGACAAATTCAGTTAGCAAAGGATAAAGTTGATGCTCCTACGATTATAATTTGTCGTACCATAATAGGGGAAAAATCCAAATATGCAAATAGTGCTACTTGTCACGGCAATCCTTTTAAAGAGGGAGAATTTACAGAAGTAGTTAGAGATTTGGGATTGGATACTGAGCCATTTTTGGTTGACTCTGATGTGTATGATCACTTTGACGAATTTACAAAAAACAATAAGAGGCTTTATAAAAAATGGCAAGATGCTTGTAAGAATTACAAGAAACAATATAAAAATGATTATAAAGAATTGTTTGAACCTGATTTAGCAAAAGCTTGTTCATCTCTGGATACCATAAAATGGGGACAAGATATTAGTACTAGAGAGGCAGGTCATATTGTTTTAAATAAACTTGGCAAGAATATTAGCAACATATTTGGTGGATGTGCAGATTTATCCAAAAGTACTTTAGCATATTTTGAGTCAGAGCCATTTTTTTCGCCAGAGAGACGTAAAGAGCGTAATATAGCTTTTGGAGTAAGAGAACATGCCATGAGTGCGATTTGTAATGGTATTTGTTTGCATGGTGGTGTGAGGAGCTTTGCTTCTACTTTCTTGATTTTTAGTGATTATATGAGATATGGTATTAGGATGAGTGCTCTGATGGATTTGCCAGTCCTGTATGTATTCACACATGATAGTATAGCCGTGGGGCAAGATGGTGCAACGCATGAGCCGGTGGAGCAACTTGAGAGTCTGAGGTTGATACCTAATCTTATGGTATTTCGTCCAGCCGATGCTGTTGAAACGGTTGGGGCAATGCAATGGTATATTAGTAATCATACACCTACTGTGCTATCTTTGAGTAGACAAAAATTGCCAGTACAATCTTGTACTCGTGCAAAATGTGTGAGCAGAGGTGGATATATTTTGTCTCATGAAAATAGCAAAGATTTGAATGCTATAATAATCGCTACTGGCAGTGAGGTTGATTTGGCACTAAAGGTACAAAAGCTATTACAGCGAGATGGGTTATCTATTAGAGTAGTTAGTATGCCCAATAGGAATTTATTTTGTTTGCAAAGTAAGGCATATAGAGAAAGAGTTTTACCTGATTATTTTCCTAGCAAGCTGGTTATTGAGGCTGGTGTTAGTAGTGGCTGGGAAAAAATAATTGGTAAATTTGGAGAAGTTTTAGGTGTAAATACTTTTGGGGAAAGTGGAACTCAAAGTGAATTATTTGACCTTTTTGGGTTTAGTGTGGCTAATGTTAGCAACAAGGTAAAGTCTATGATAAAGCGCAACAAGACTCAAAATGTCGAAATTTAAATAAAATTAGTAGTGTAATTTTACGGAAAAGACCTAGGTGAATTTTTTTGCTTAGGTTTTTTGTTTTAATTTTTATTAATTGTCAATACTATTTTGAGTAATTTATGGAGGACTGTTTATGAGGAAACCGCCTATGAGTTTAGAAGAAGTCAAAAAGCAAATCATTGCATTAAAAGGGCAAGATGTTTCTATGTCAGTTAATCGAGGCAGAAACAAAATAGTACACTATGAGGGAGTATTAGAGGATATTTATCATAGTGTGTTTGTGGTAAAATCGCTTAATCAAGAAAAAGAAGAAAAATTATCTTATAGCTTTACTGAGGTTCTTTGTGGTGATGTTAAAATAGCCGTCAAAAAATAATTTTTTGTCATACAACGCCATCTAACATAATAGACTAGTTATAACTAAGATTAGGAGGGTGGCAATATGGCTTTTCAACCAGTGATAAATGAATTAAAGACAAAATACAAAAAAAAGATAACTGTAGAAAAAGTAACTGTCAGCATTACTTTAAATAGTAACGATAATAAAATTGGGCAGGTTTTGTCAGTTGGGGCAAAGCCATGTGTAAGTAATGTAGTGCCAGCTCAGGGAAGTGTTTTGATAGAAGGGAAAATTTGTAGCAAAATAGTTTTGGTAAATTCTCAAGGAGATTTCTTTTCGTTAGAAGGAACTACGAATTTTAATCAACACATTATGAATGCTGGTATTAATTCGGACACAAGTGTTTTTGCTACCGCTAGTTTATTAGATATTGGTAATATACAAGCAACGGATAGTGCTGTGAGTTTTTCGGCGTCTATATTAATAGAGGTATTAGGATTAAATGAGCAAAGCATCAAGTATGTTCAATCAGTAAATGAACTTGCTCATCAAAGAATGGGCGATATCCAGTACACAGATATAATTTCTACTACAACTCAAGAATTTGAGACACTCAACGAGGTAGAGTTACCTAATAATATTGGTTCTGTTGTACAAGTCGAAAGTGATGTGTTATTAACAGATGTAGATGTGGATAAAGATGTGGTGACACTTAATGGACATATCAGTGCGAATTTGATATACACCACAAATGAGGACAAACCTAGATTAAAAAATCATAGATATAATATTGAATTTTCACAAGAAGTGTTAGTTACTGGAGTGGAATCTGGCCACATGGCTTTGGCTACACTAGAGGATTGTTGCACAACTTATGAGGTTCAAGGAGAATTAAATAGTACAAAGGGTGTATTGCAAATTAAAAATCAATTACGAACAAATATATTTGTTTATGCACCTAAAGTTTTTAGTGCCGTTGTTGATGTTTTTTGCCCTCGACATGAGCTGCATTCTAGCACTAGCAGTTTTATTGTACAACAACACAAAGATAAACAAGTATACAATGAAAAAATAGATGGGAATATAGTACTTTCAAATGAGGATGCCAGAATTGATAGAATATTAGCCACAGCCTCTAATTCAATTGTTTCGAATGCAATAAATGAAAATAATATACTGACCTTAGAGGGGACAATGTATACCAATGTAATTTATCAACTGGAAGATGACGAGGGGACAATTGGTTCGGTATTAGCAGAGATACCATTTAACTTGAGTTTGAGAACTGATGAGAGTTTGGCAGAAAATGATTTATATTCATTAAAAATAATAGTTGATGATATAGAGGCGAGAAATAAACGTTCTAGAGAAATTGATATAATTGCAGATGTAGTTATTTCTATAGAAACTAACTCTGATAACAACAGTGCTGTTTTGAGTGATATAACACTCGGAGACAAAAGAGATAATGAAAATAGTGCTATAGGTATATACTTTGTTAATAAGGCTAATGACTTATGGGACGTTGCCAAATTTCTTTTAGTATCTCCTGATCTAATTGAAAAACAAAATCCTAGTTTAGAATTCCCTATAACCAAACCTACTAAAATAATGATTTATAGAGAGAAGAACATAAATTAAACTGCATACTATGCACATTAAACATAAAAAACGCTGTTTTCAGCGTTTTTTATGTTTAAAAATGATTTTTAATGCAACAATTGTATTCGATAAGGAGGATTTATGAAATCTAGTATTGTAGTATGCATAGTATTATGCATCATGGTGGTAGGTATTGTAATTGCTATGCCAAGCCAATCACAAAGTAATGTAAGTTTAGCAGAAAACGAGTATTTTAGGATACATATTAGAGCTAATTCCAACAGCGTGGAGGATCAGGATGTGAAGTATTTAATAAAAGACAGACTTGTGAGCGAATTGACCCCACTATTGGCTAATGCGACAACAAAAGATGATGCTATGAATATTGTTTCCAATAATTTACCATTAATATGTGATATTAGCAATGAAGTGCTAGTAAACCAAGGTTTTCATTATGAAACTAGAGCGGAGATAAAAGTAGAAAATTTTCCGACACGTAGCTATGATACAATAACTTTAGATTCAGGATATTATGATAGTTTGATTGTGTACCTTGGAGAGGGCGTTGGCGATAATTGGTGGTGTGTCGTTTATCCTCCACTTTGTTTTGTTGGTGGAGAGAACAATGATTCCAATACTGTTGTTTACAAAAGTAAGTTATTGGATACTATCAAGAATTTTTTTGGGAGGTAGGTAATGAATAAAAAAATTTCTATTAAATTGGTGAGCGTAATTATGAGTATAGTTATGATCTTTTGTGCTGGTATTGTTGGGTTGTCTGTGTCCATTGATAGTTATTCTGAGCAGGTGATTGAGACCGGTTTGACAACTTCGCAGATTCGGACAGTGCAAACTAAGTTAAAAAACTGGGGATATTATTCTGGTGAGGTCGATGGCATTTTTGGATCAAAAACAAGGGCTGCAGTTATCAGTTTTCAGAAAAAAAATGGTTTAGTTGCTGATGGAATAGTGGGGACAAAGACAGCTCAAGCCTTGGGTATGAGCTTAACTACACAGACAAGTGGTGATTTGTACAACTTGGCAAAATGTATCTATGCTGAGGCAAGAGGTGAGCCGTATGTCGGGCAAGTTGCTGTTGGTGCCGTCATACTTAATAGAGTAGAGAGTTCAAAGTTTCCCAATACTATCTATGGTGTAATTTACCAGCCATATGCCTTTACGTGCGTTGCAGATGGACAAATTAATTTGGAGCCAGATGAAACTGCATACAATGCTGCCAGAGATGCTTTGAATGGTTGGGACCCAACATATGGAGCATTATATTATTATAATCCTGCTACTGCGACTAGTTCATGGATTTGGTCTCGACAAATTTTGGTCACAATTGGTAAACATAACTTTGCAATTTAGGAGGTAATATGAAGAAAAGAAATATTGTGTTAACAGTTGCGCTTGCTGTTGTAATCGCTGGTGGTATAACATTTGGTGGGATTTCGTGGGCAAGCACGGCTAATATGCTGGGGAATTACAAATCACAACTTGACTACGTTTATAGAATGAATTTTTACGAGTTGGTAGATAATGTGAATGATATTGAGTCTGATTTGGGGAAATTGAGTGTCACAACCAATAATAACAATGCTAGTAAATATGTTTCTAATATACTAAATGCAAGTTCTTCGGCACAAAATAATATAACTCAATTACCGTTAAATCATCAAACGATAGATAATACAATACAATTTGTCAATCAGTTGGGCGGTTTCATGTATTCATTGCAAACTCAAATGTCTTCGGGGGATAGTCTGAGTCTTGATGATATTGATCAGATAGAGAATTTGCATTCGTCTGCTGAAAATGTGAAATATGAATTAAATAAACTCTCTGTATTGATAAGTAATGGGAACTACAGTATTATTGATAATATTCAAGACCCCAATGTGGCTAGTAATGCGTTTAGTGATGAATGGAGTGGATTAAATAATAATACAATTGAGTATCCTTCATTAATTTATGATGGTCCATTTAGTGACTCTACTACTAATAAAACTATCCAGGGTCTTAGTGAAAGCGAGATTTCAGCAACTGATGCCGAGATAAGACTAAAAAATTGGTTTAATGGGTATACAATTACAAGTAATGGTGAAGTTAATGGTGGAGAGTTTGATGTTTACAACTTCACACTAACAAAAAATGATGAAGAGCTATATGCTCAAATAACAAAAAGAGATGGAATATTATTGCAGTTAAATAGCGGGGAGGTCTCAAAATCCAAGGATAAAAGTTTGTCTGAATGCGAGTCTTTGGCTGTAGAATTCGCAAGTAAATTAGGCTTTGAGGATATGGTAGTTACTTGGAGTACGTCTAGTAATAATTTTGCATATATCAATCTGACACCAGTTCAAAATGATGTGATCTTGTATCCTGACTTGATAAAAGTAAAAGTGTCACAGGAAACAGGTAGTGTTGTTGGCTGGGAGGCAAAAAGTTGGGCATACAATCATAGAGAAAGGGCAAATTTAGATGCCTCTATTGATGGTTTGCAGGCTAGAATGGCTGTCAGTGAAAGTATGGATATACGCACGGATAGGTTAACATTGATACCCGGTGATTTTGTGGGGGAGATTTTGGCTTATGAGTTTATGTGTGTTTATAGTGGTTCGACCTATTATGTATATATTGATGCAAATACTGGGGAACAATGTAATGTTCTCAAGGTAGTGGAAACCGATGATGGTAATTTATTAATGTAATTGCATATTTTTATTTGTAATACTATGCATACTATGCAACGCGAGTGAAAATTTGATAACCAAATTTGTAATTTTAAAAAAAATTACAAATTGGAACCGAAACAAAAAAATAAGCATAACCAAATGGTATGCTTATTTTTTAGTAAATTTTTGCTATCTCACCACCACCAAGACAATATTCTTGTTCATCATACAGCACTACATATTGTCCAAGTGTTATTGCCCTTTGAGGTGTCTCAAAATATATTTTCACATTTTCATCGCTTATTGTTACATGTACTTTTTGATCTGGTTGTCGATATCTAAATTTGGCTAGACAATCAAATTCTTTTTTGCTAGGGATATTGGGTATCCAATTAAAATTTTCAGTACTTAACGCATTTGAGTATAAGGCGTCAGAATCATTTTTGCTAACATACAATGTGTTTGTAGTTAAATCTTTTTTTACTACAAACCATGCACCATTCCCTGTATTACTTATGCCACCTATACCTAGACCATGTCTTTGCCCTATTGTGTAGTACATTAGTCCATCATGTTTTCCAATTGTTTTTCCACTTAGTGTTTTGATTTCACCAGGCTGAGCTGGTAAGTAATTGGATAGAAACTTTTTAAAATTTCTTTCGCCGATAAAACAAATCCCTGTGCTATCTTTTTTGGTAGCGGTTATCAACCCTGCGTTTTTGGCAATTTCTCTTACTTCGGTTTTTTGTAAGTTAGCTAATGGGAATAGTGCGTGTTGTAATTGATGCTGATTTAATTGACATAAAAAATATGTTTGGTCTTTATTTTTGTCAGCAGGTTTTTGCAAATAATATAAGTTATTTTTTTCTTCTTTTTTTGCATAATGCCCAGTAGCTACATAGTCGGCACCCAAACTCAAAGCTTTTTCTAAAAATGGTCCAAACTTGATTTCTCTATTGCAAAGTACATCAGGATTTGGAGTTCTACCAGATTTATAACTTTGCAAAAAGTATTCAAAAACATTTTCGTAATATTCTTTTGTGTAGTTTACTGTATAATAAGGTATTCCTATTTTATCACAAACTTTGCGTACATCATCGTAATCTTTTTGCGAAGTACATACGCCATTGGAATCTTTTTCTTCCCAATTTTTCATAAACATTCCAATCACATTGTGACCCATTTTTTTTAATATCAGTGCAGTTACAGATGAGTCTACGCCTCCAGACATGCCTACAACTATTGTTTTTTTATCCATATTTCTCCTAATCTGCCAATACAACTGGCACTTTATATTTTTTTGTCGCCAATTTTAAAACATCGAATGCCCAAACTAATACTGTGATTGCTCCAATTATTGCAGTTAGACTGCAGAATACACTCAGTGTTGCATCACTTAGGCTGATATTTAGTTCATTTAAATTTCCGCTAAAAATTAGTCCTAGAGTTCCCCAAAATAGTATAGTTACTGACATACTAATCGACATAAGTATCGCAGATAAGTACTGTTTTGTGTAATATCGGTGTGCACCAAACATTCCTAAAAATATGGCAAGCAACAAAGTTTTTTTGTAATTCAAATCCTTTGGAAATACAGTAGAGTAGACTACCTTCTCGGGTTGGTATTCCTTTTTAGCTTTTATTATAGCCTCATTGGAGGCTTGCTCAATTTGTGACATTTTTGTGCCACATTTCAGGCATATATTCGCTGTTTTTTGAAATTTTGCACCACAGTTTGGACAACGCAAGTTATTTCTTCCTTTTAAAATTAATTACTTGTATTATAAACTAATTGTGCATCAAATACAACCATTTTTTATATTTTATATTCCAAACCTTACATTTTACCGTATCTTTTTGGTAATGGAGTAGTGATATAGCTTTGTGGTTAAATAAAAAAGGCAAGTAATAACTTTTGGCTATTCTTGCTTGTTTTTTATTATATAGGTGTATTTTGTAGTTTTTTATTAATTATTAAGTTTTATAGTTTTCTAATGCTTGATCTTTTGAATAAGATACTTACTATTAATATTATTATGATAGCGCAAATAACTGCTGCAACAATTGCAATTATTTCAATATAGTTTATATTATCCATGCTATAAATGGTACCATTATTTTCTATTTGACCAGTTACTTTGCCATATATTGAGCCGTCATTTCGTACATATGCTCCTTCATTTACAGTGATATTTCCACTAATAATGTTGTTGTTTATGGTTTCACCGCCATTTGCTGTTATATTACCTTTTATTTCCTTATTATTTTGTAAGCCCCCATTGTTTATAGTAATATCAGCATTTATATTGTTATTATTTGTTATATTACCATTCTCATTGTTTATATTGCCATTGATTGTGCCATTAGTGTTGTTGTTGATTGCTCCACCATTATTGCCAATATCACCAGTGTATGTTCCATTGTTGTTAAATGTTCCGTTATTAATCATAAAATTACATGTAGAATTCCTATTATTAGTAAATTCTCCATTGTTTATAGTTGTACTAGAATTGTACTCGCCATCGTTTTGCAATGTACCTTTATTTATTTGAGTGCTACCATTCATAGTCCCATTATTTAGTAGAGTACCTTGATTCATTGTTAAATCTACATTCATATTACCATTGTTAGTAATATTGCCTATAGCATCAATATCTTCATCATTTTCACCTTTTTTGTTTTGAGTAGTTATACTACCGATTAGATTGCCATCATTTGTCAGGGTGCCATCCATTAGAGTTATGCTCGCATCCATATCACCGCTATTTGTAACATCGCCGTTCCCATCTATACTTATATCTCCAGTAAAAGTTCCGGTATTATTAAAATCGCCTTCTTCCATTTGTACGCTACCAGATAACTTACCCCGATTTAGTAGTTGAGAAGGGGAGTTATATGTAGTCATATTAATAAAGCCATTAATCTCACCATCATTAGTCAATTCACTACCATAGCTGTCAATATCTCCATTGATTACCATATCCTCACCAACTGTAATTGAACCACTTAAGGATACGAATCCATTGTTTTCATCACCTACGTTATCCTTGATTAATCCACCATAGAGGAATAGATCTAAATCTTCTCGCCCTGTACCAATGATGCAAGATACTCCTTTATTGCCACTAATTTCTCCACCGTACATATAAAATTTTGTATCATTATATAGGTGTATCAGGTCACCCCAATTACCTCCGCTTTGTGAATAACCACTGTTTCCAGAGTATGTTCCACTATAAAGACTCAAGACTGCAGTAAAATTTACTGCAATAAAGCCGTTACCATAGTAGTTATTATTTAGTACATCACAAGAATAAAGATTAATTTCGGACCCTTCATACAAGGTTAGTAAGAATGCTCCATTACCTCTGCAAAGCATATTTGTTACAGTGCATTTGTCTCCGAGTGTGCCATCTGCAGATTTTGACCCTACATTAAATATGGTGTATGTTCCATAAAAGAAAGTTCGGTTATAAGCACAATTTTTTATTGTGCAATTCAAAAATTCTACGGTTGAAAGTTGCTCGGTTGAGCCTGACATGGTTATAAAATTCTTATTAGAATTATTATATATGTCACAAATTGTGGTATTCATAAAAATCAGGTTTCCCTTGCCTGTGAGAAATGATGGTTTAAATTCGTTTTCTGCAGTGAGTACTGGTGCACCTGAAGTTTTGTCTATACTCCATACTGCGTTTGATTTTATAGTAGAATTTTTTAGAATTAAAGTTCCACCATTTAGATTAAAATAATTATTGGAACGGGCAGGGTTACAAAAAATTGTCACCCCATCAAATTCAACTTCTTCGGTTATCGTAATTGTAGAGGTTACATCAAAATTCCTTTCACCGTTGGAGTATAGTTGTTGTAATTCTTCTATTGTTGATACTTCCACATAGGTTATTTCATTGTCAGCGTCAGTCGCAAAAACTTTGCCTGTCTCAAAATTTGCGTAACAAACGATAGAGACTATGACCAGTATCAAAATTAAGTAGAGTAATTTAGATTTTGTTTTTAGCATTTTGTTTCTCCCATTTGATTCCTTAATATTCACATATGGAACATAATACTATATATCGTTTTATCATAGCAAGCATTTTTTGATAAATTCTGAGCAAATGTCCAAGCTAGGATTTGATTAGTTTATTTTATAATTATACAAGGGGGAATGTCTATTTACTTTTAATCTCTCTCCTAGTAAAATATTGGCAAAATAAAAGTTATCTTATCTACCGCCTTTATTAAATAGATCTTCGGTATCATCTATTATAATGTCCTGCTCGTTATTATATAATACATCATCATTGATAATTGGTCCGCTTGTAGTAGGGTATAGAATGTTGCCTGTTGAGTCAGTTGCCAAAGTTATATTGCCGCTTACTATAGCGTTGATAATTTTACCAGTTGGGTTTACAAATAATATTATGTTGTTTCCATGCGCATTATTAGCGGTTGTTGCGCTATAGTTTATGGTGTAATTTTGAGCATTAAATATGCCAGCAAATGTATTATTTGCGTTTCCTATGCTTTGCCAGTTAGTATCTTTTACTAGACTAATATCTAGATCTTCTGTCAATGTAAAAACTATATTTGCAAAGTCGTATCCAGCATTTACTCTCTCTGCTAACCAAAATAAATCAGCGACATGTGATATATCCATACTTGCATATTTAAATTTAAAAATTGCTACTGGTGATACATTACTATCAACAATAAAGGTGTAATTGCGTTCAGTTGAGACTTGTGTCCCATTGACTTGCCATTCTACAAATTCAAATCTATTGTCGACGTCTGAGGCGGTTAGCACTACTTGTTCTCCATAGTAGTATTCTCCCGCACCAGATACTGCTTGGTCACTAATGTTGCTAGAAGCATTTATATCAAATGCTATGCGTTCATATTTTGCTGTTATATTGAGCGAACTATTTACAGTAAAAGAATACGAAGTATTGCTACTAAGTAGAGTAGTGTTGGAATACCAGCCTAAGAAATTGTATCCAGGATTAAGAGTGGTAGATAATTCACAAAGTGCCATATACCCATATTCGCCAGCTCCAGATACGGTGCCAGCAGCAGGCATATCTTGAACAACACTGATAGTGTATATCTCGGGGTCAAAATAAGCAGTGTATGTGGCATCTTCAGTAACAGTGAAGGTGTATCTAGCGCTAGTACTACAATAATTACTTTCATTATTGCGTTTCCATCCAGCAAATGTATATCCGCTCAATGCTGTGGCGTTGAGCGTTGTGGTATTACCTTCGGTGACGTCTCCGCCACCACTTACAGTGCCTCTAGTGTTGTCCGCTGACAAAGCTGTTATTGTATAAGTAGGCGTGTATTGGATATTCATTTCTGGGTAGTTACTACCTTGGTACCATAGATTATCTGTATCATCAGTGTTTTGCAATTTACCCAATACAGTACCATTGGTCCAGTAGGATTTACTTTGAGAGGTGGAGTAGCCATCACTACGAATGTTATAATAATAACAGTTTTCAACATCAGGGTCTAGATAATCAGTGTCAAACATTGGGTATGTGCTCCCAGATGATCGATAACAAATGCAGTTTACCACATCTAAATTTGCAGATTGGATACTCACAAAAGCTATACCGCAGACACTTGCGCCACTACTAGTGCTTGAACTCGCTGATAAAGCTCCGTAGTTCGCTAAGTTTTTTGCGTAATTAGAATACTGATTAACGGAGTTAGCCAAAGCGCATATGCCTGCTACATTTACACTTGCAGTTTTGTTGCCGTTTCCTGTACCATTCACTCCGGTACCAGACCCTGATATATTGCCATAGTTTGCGCAATAATTAAAATTAATTTTACCGTAACCGACATAAGCAGCTATTCCAGAAGAGTAAACCCTGGTGTATTTTGATGTACTTCTTCCAGTTGCTGACACTATGCCATAGTTAACGCAATAAAAATGTCCATTAGTCGCTGAATATGTCGTTATGCCGCTTGCGTAGATGGAATTTGAATCTGAAGAATAGGTTTCTGCCGTAATTGTACCGTAATTTTTACAGTAATTAATTTGTGTAGCACCATTTGCAGAAATACCCGCAGCATAAGCATCTGCACCATCTTCTCCAACGCTCTTTGCATATGCATCAATATCACCGTAGTTTATGCAATCGGTTAGTTCGTTTCTTCCGCTGGCAATTATGCCTGCAGTGTTATTATTGACTGAACTTCTATCGGAGTTGTATCTTGTTTCCGCGTGAGTAGTGATATCACCATTATTTATACAACTAGTAAATGTGGACGAAGTTGCTTCACCGCAAATACCTGCTACGTTAAAATAATACAATTCACATTCAAATGCATTTGTATAACATGTTGCTGTTATATTACCATTATTTGTACATTTCTTAAATGTTGTACCACTGGAGTATCCGACCAGACCGCCACAAGTAACATAGGCTCTATCTTCTGCAACGCTATATGTGTAACTTATATTTATTGTTCCACTTGAGGTTATATTTCTTATTGTACAGTTTGTTAAAGAATTGAACAGTCCAGTTTCATAATTATTTTCATCGTATGATGATACAGATATTGTATAACCGGATATCGTATGATTGTTGCCCACTATGGTCGCACCGCTAATTGCGGGTATACCAGAGGATAGTGTAATATTGTCCAAACTTATATCATTCATTATGTATATTGTTTGACCACTAAATGTTATAGAGCTTGGTCTTGTAAATAAATACAAAAAATCGTATTTGTCTTGTATATACAATTCTGTGGCACTGGAGCTATACCAATCACTTTGCGCATCAGATAGACTGAGTGCGTTTACTGCTGATTCTTTGTTTATTGAGGGAATGGTAACAAGTAGAGCAATAAGCATTAGCACAGGTAAGAATATCGCCAAAGCAATTATGGTGATAGATTTTGATTTCATTTGTTTTCCCCCATTATTCAAAAAATATTTTCTCTAATCTGTTTCAGTATATCTTTTATTTTGCGCAAAATCAAATAAATTAATGTGTTTGTCATAATTTGTCTATACAAATTATAATAAAAAATAAATAGAGCAGTTTCTCTACCTATTTTACAAGTTATTATTTTGTTAATTTTGATATCTTTTTTACTAGGTCTATGACCCTATTTGAATATCCCCATTCGTTATCATACCAGGCAACAACCTTTACAAACTTTGGATTTAACATTATTCCAGCTCCAACATCAAATATACTAGAGTGTGAATCTCCATTAAAATCGCTGGACACTACAGGCTCATCAGTATAGCCCAATATACCTTTTAGATTGGTCTTGCTAGCTTTTTTCATTGCTTCACAAATTTCTTCGTAAGTGGTTGATTTTTCCAGTTTTACGGTTAGGTCAACCACACTTACGTTGATTGTTGGTACACGAAAAGACATACCAGTTAGTTTGCCAGATAGGTGAGGGATAACTACGCCAATCAATTTAGCAGCACCAGTACTACTAGGAATGATGTTTGCACTGGCAGCTCTTCCTCCTCTCCAATCTTTTTTTGATGTGCCATCAACGGTTAGTTGGGTCGCTGTAGTTGCATGTATGGTACTCATCAAACCCTCAACTATACCAAAATTGTCGTCCAAAACTTTTACGATAGGAGCTAGGCAGTTTGTTGTACAACTTGCATTGGATATGATATCCATATCCTTACTAAGAGTGTTATCATTTACCCCCATAACAATAGTAGGGACTTCTTTACCTGGTGCAGAAATTATTACATTTTTTGCTCCAGCTTGGAGATGGCCACTGGCTAATTCTCTAGTCGTAAACTTGCCACTAGCCTCAATTACTATATCTACTTTATTTTCTTTCCAAGGTATATTGCAAGGTTCTTTTTCTGAGCTAAAATGAATTTTATTGCCATCTATATTCAAAGTATCTCCCTTGCCGCTTACTTTTCCCTCATATTCACGGTGCGCAGTGTCAAATTTGAATAAGTAGGCTGCATAGTCAGCATCCATAAAAGGGTCATTAATAGCAACCAATTCTACCTCTGGAGTCTTACTTGCTACTCTTGCTACCAATCGACCAATTCTACCAAATCCATTTATACCTATTTTTACTGTTTTCATATTTTTTTACTCCTTTACTTTATTTTTTGAACCCTTAGGTCTTCCTCTAGGTTTAGTTGTTTTTGCTGTCGATGTGATCTCTTTTGAGGCTGTAGAGGATACTTTTTTAGGTCTTCCTCGTTTCTTTGATTGATGTTCATTTGTGGATTTATCGACTTGTTTTTCTCTCCTGCTTGCCTCGTTTGAAGAGTTATTGCTATTAACTGAGTTTTTGTATATGGCATCTCCATATTCGATTACACTAGTTATTTTTACTATCGGATCGTTGTTTATATCTAGTGGTACGCTATCGCCCATTCTAGATCTGTTGTAGTTACGGGCGATTATTGCAGATGATAATAAACCAAGAGCTAACCAAATAATAATTGCACATACTATCCACCAACTATATATACCATTGTTAAAGATTGGGAATATGCAGGCCATAAAAAACAGTGCAATATAATAAGCTATTGACGCAACACCTAGTGAAAGCAAAGAATTGAATGGTTTTTGCTCATTTAATGTTGGTTGGTCATGTACTATTTCTGGCTTTATAGTGGTATACTTTTTTTCATAGGATTGATTTGTGATGCGCAATACCTTGGACAATTCAGGATCATGGGCAATAGTATCTACATTTTTTGCATCTATCAGCATTACATTTGCATCATTGCATATGTCTAGTTCTCTTCCCATTAGCAACTGTCCTAAATGATATGTACCCATACCGGTGCTTGTAAATATAGAGACAAATTGATTTTGTCTTTTTCTCACGTATACATTTTCATATCCTTCTTTGCGTTTTGCAAGTATCTCGGATATAACATTCTCATTTGTGTCAGTAGTCATCAACAAAACATCATTGCCGTCAGCTTTTGTAATACCGGCATATATCATAGAATTTAAATTAGTTTCTTCCTCAGTAACGATTAGGCTGTGATCTGGTGTGTTCGCTACGATACTGGCAATGTTTTCTTTGTCAGCATAATCAGTTGTACAAACATAGATAACATTGTAATTTAATTTGTATTGATTGAGAAGATTTACGAGGAAAGTATGTCTCTCGTAGGTATCTTCAACTACTTTGTTGGCAATTATTACGACTGATAATGGTAACATTTTCACCTCTTTTGTTGTTTCTCAACTTTTGTAATTAGTTATGTCTAATAATTCAAATTATATAATTAAATTCCAAAAAACTCAAATAAATTAGAATAAAATATAAAAAATATTTGCTAAAAATAGATTAATTTGTTATGCTAAAATAGTATTTGTGAGGTGATTTGATGGCAAAGAAATTGTATAATGAGCGTAAAATGTTAGATGATGCATTGGTAGGCGGTTATGCCGTGGGGGCATTCAATTTTAGTAG
Organism: uncultured Clostridia bacterium; assembly: GCA_944383355.1. Lineage (GTDB taxonomy): Bacteria > Bacillota > Clostridia > Christensenellales > UBA1242 > RUG666. The sequence continues at coordinate 43,033 of CALWPF010000002.1, read as the reverse complement.
TATAGAGGTCATGAGGGCAATAGTTGATGCAGCAGAAGAAAGCAATTCTCCTGTAATAATAGCGATGAGTCAGAGTGGGGTCAAGTTTACAGAGCCAGAATACATAGGTGATGTTATGCACTCTGTATTAGCGAATACTCATGTGCCTATTGCTTTGCATTTGGATCATGGTAAAGACTATGAGTTAATAAAGAGATGCATTAAAGCAGGTTTTAACTCTGTAATGATAGATGGTAGTTATCTGCCTTATGAGCAAAATATAGATATTACAAAAAAAGTTGTAGATTTTGCCCATGATCATGGTGTTGTGGTAGAGGGAGAGTTGGGAGCCTTGGCTGGAATAGAAGATGATGTGGTCGGCGACAAAATTTTATTTACCGATCCAGACCAAGCTGCTGAGTTTGTTAGCAAAACTGGGGTTGATAGTCTTGCTGTAGCTATAGGTACTAGCCATGGAGCCTACAAGTTCAAGTCAGAACCAACTTTGCGTTTTGACATTTTGTCCGAAATAGAAAAGAGATTGCCTGGCTTACCTATAGTTTTACATGGTGCGAGTAGTGTTCCACCAGATGTTTTGAGCGATTTTAATCGTTGGGGTGGCAAAATGGAAGGTGCTCGTGGCGTCCCTCCAGAGCTATTAAAGCAGGCTTGCAAGACTGCAGTTTGTAAGATAAATTGTGATACCGACATACGTCTAAAGTATACTGCTAGTATACGTCGTTATTTAATAGAGCACCCTGAGTGTTTTACTCCTAGAGAATATTTGCAGTATGCAAAGATACAATTAAAAGAAATGTTGATCGACAAAATGACCAATGTACTAGGTAGCGCTGGCTTTGGTGGTAAAAAATAGTAAGGTAAATTATGTACTACAAGACATTGAATTTAAAAGATAATATGCCTACTGTTGCCGTTGCTGAGGCGCTATTGGAAATTGAGATCGAAGCATGTAAACAAGAAGGGATTTTGGTTTTAAAGGTGATACACGGGTATGGTTCCCATGGTGTAGGTGGAGAAATCAAGAAGGCTCTGTCTGTGTGGCTCAAACTAAAAAAACGCTCGCATTTTATTAAAGATTATGTGTCGGGTGAGGCATGGTTGACATCAAATATCGCACAAAAGGTTAAATCCATTTGTCCTGAGGTGATGGGAGATGTTGAGTTATTCTCGGCAAATCCAGGTATAACTATTATCTTAATTTAATAATGTAAATGAGGACAGTGTTAATCTTTTGTTGCTTTTATTATTAAACCAAATAAAGAAGACAGCGAACATTCGCTGTCTTCTTATTCTGGCTCAACCTGTACCATAAAATCGGCACTAATTCCTTCACAAAAACGAGCTTTTATTTGATAACTGCCTATCATTTTTATAACTGGAGTATCTAATTTCTTCTTTTCTATGTCTATGCCTATTTTAGTTAATTCATTAACTATCTCTTGCGATGTTACTGCCCCGAATAATTTACCATTTTCACCGACTTTTACTTTTAGTACAACTTTTTTACCTTTTAATATCTTTGCTTGTTCAGCAAATGCTTTGCGCTCCTCTTGCTTGTGAAATTCTTGGGCTTGCTTTGCCTGTTTGTTAATGTTTAAATTAGTACTATTAGCCACTTGAGCTAAGCCCTTTTTTAATAAAAAATTACGACCAAAACCATCTGCGACATTAACTAGATCGCCTTTTTTACCAGTGCCTTTTACATCTGCCAATAATATTACTTGCATAATTAAGTCTCCTAATATTTATTCTCAATTATAAAACAAAAAATGATTTTAGTCAAATGTTATAGTTGTTAAATCTTTATTTGTTGTATCGTTCTTGAATAATTCTCTTTTTAGGGGGAACAATTACAAAAAAGGGGAGATATCATATGGATGTAAAGTGTAGGAAAACTTCTTGTATATACAATCAAGCGTACAATTGTGCAGCAAACAAAGTCTTTATTGATAAAAAATCTACATGCGACACTTTTTGTAAGGGCGGGGCAGGTGAAGATAAATCAAGAGAAATGTTTGAGGTTGCACCAGAGTATGCCAATTCGCAACATATTAAAAACAAGCATTTGGAGTGCGCTTGTACTCAATGTCTCTTTAATAAAGAGCAAAAATGTCAGGCAAACGGTATAACGGTGATTGATGAGGGGGAAGATGGTGCATGCGCTACATTTATCTATAATGAGTAAATTGTGATATTAAACCAAAAGATGGCAAATTGCTGCCATCTTTAATTTTATATATAAAACCCAATATTTGGAATAATTATCACAACACTGTGCAACTATCTTTGTGTAGGGAACTAATGGCCGTAAACAATCATACAACTCCCGCAAGGCTACCTTATGGCACATACTATGGTCCTCTTAGTGCTGCTATTTTCCAATCCTGACACGGTTCAAGGTATAATATTGCATAAGACCTTATCGTTCAACATCATACAATTGCCACGAGCACAAAAGCTCTTACTACCCGAGGATAGTATTCAACCCCGCTAAAGCGGATTGCGGGTATAGGGCACCGCTAGCTCCCCGTCTAGCACAGTAAACTAATTATATTGTAAATTGATTGATAATGCAACCTTTTTATTAAAATTTCTTTCATTTTTGGTTCAATTTTATTTAGTGTAGCGTAGTAGTCGCTTTTAATAATTGGGGGCGAGAAATAAAAATATAGTTGAAAAATGTTATAAAGTAATTGTTTTTATCTACTAAATATGATAAACTAATCTACATATTGATTTGTGGAGGTATAGCGTTGGCAGAGACAAATGCGGTACGATTTATTAATGCTTACAATTCTATAGATCAGAGCCTTAGATCTATTTATAATTTTAGGCGTAATATCAGTTTTGCTGATATGATTAGACGTTCTGTTCCTCTCAATAGCGTAGTTAGGCGTTATGAGGATAAATTGATCGATTATGCTCGGTTGAGGAATGCTATTATACATAACAGCACAGAGGAGATGATTATTGCAGAGCCTCATGATGATGTGGTGGCAGATATTGAGCATATAGCACAATTAGTTTCTAGCCCACCTACAGTGCTACAATCTATACCTCGTAAGGAAGTTTTTGTTTTAGATGGCAATACGCCATTAAAAAAGGCTATAGAGCTTGTCGCATCTACTGGGTTTAAGACTATACCTATTTATCAAGATGATAGATTAGTTAGTATTATTCATTCAAGTAGAATTGTAGATGTTTTGGGAGATATTATAAAACAAGGTAAAAATATAGATGAGTACTGTGCTAGTACTCCAGTAATTGATGCTATTAGCAGTCAAGATATAGACAAGACATTTACAATCAGAGGTGAGCGTTTAACTGTCCAAGAGGCGTTGGATATCTTTTATAATAATCGTAAAATGTTGGCAATTGTAATAACCAAAAAAGGTAATTTTTTGGAGCGCCCTATCAGTATACTGACAGTTGCTGATATTATAGACCTCAATAAAATAGTAGATGATTATGATGTTAGGAGTTGATGATAAAAATGTATAAAAAAGTAGATACCAAGTTAGTTCAGCCTGAGTTGGAGCAGCAGGTACTATCTTTTTGGGAAGAGCAAAAGATATTTGAAAAGGTTTCTTCAGCAAAAGCAAATGCCCCTGCTTTTGTGTTTTATGACGGACCTCCAGGTGTGAATGGAATGCCTCATATTGGGCATGTGTCCAACCGAATTTACAAAGATATTGTTTTGCGTTACAAGACTATGCAAGGATATAGAGTGGAGCGCAAAGCAGGTTGGGATGCTCATGGTTTGCCTGTTGAGTTGCAAGCAGAGAAAGAGTTGGGATTTAATAACAAGCAAGATATTGAGCGTTATGGAGTAGAGGGTTTTGTTAAGAAATGTAAGGAAATTGTATCCTTATACAAGTCTGAGTGGACAGAATCTACAAAAAAGATAGGCTATTGGGTGGACCTGGACGATGCTTATCTTACATGTACTGACGATTACATAGAGAGCGTGTGGTGGTCGTTAAAGGAAATGTTCGAAAGGGGATTGATCTACAAAGGCTACAAAGTGACGCCTTACTGTCCTAGATGCGGTACTAGTCTTGCTACGCATGAAGTCGCTCAGGGTTATAAAACTGTCAAAGATCGCACGGTCTATGTTGCATTTAGAGTATTGGGGGAGGATAATACTTATTTTGTGGCTTGGACTACTACTCCTTGGACTTTACCTAGTAATGTAGCTTTGGCTGTTAACCCAGAGACCCAATACTGCAAGGTTGAGTTTAATAAGCATTATTATATAATGGCAGAAGCATTGGTATCAAAAGTCTTGCCAAAGGCAAAAGTTGTGTCAACTTTTGTTGGGAAAGATCTGGAATTTAAACAATATGAGCCATTGTTTAAATTAGATGAGAGTATATTTGGTAGGAAAAAGCATCATTTTGTCACATGTGCTGATTATGTTACCACGACAAGTGGTACAGGTATTGTCCATATTGCTCCTGCTTTTGGTGAAGATGATAGTAATGTTGGCAAACAGTATGATTTGCCTTTTGTGCAACTTATAAATCAACAGGGTAAATTTACAGAAGATTTACCTCAGTATGCTGGAATGTCCAATATAGATGCAAATGCAAAAATCATTGCTGACCTCAAAAAATCTAACGCTGTCATAAAAGAGGAAACGGTAGAGCACGAATATCCTCATTGCTGGAGATGCAAGACCCCATTAATATATTACGCACGCACTGGTTGGTTTATCAATATGTCTAGGTTTAGAGATAATCTAGTTAAAAACAACAATGCGGTTAATTTTATTCCTGATAACATCAAAGAGGGGAGAATGGGGAACTTTGTATCCAATGCTGTAGATTGGAATCTCTCTAGAGACAGATATTGGGGTACACCCTTAAATATCTGGGAATGTGAGAGTTGCCACCATTTTCACTCTATTGGTAGTAAGGCCGAACTCCGAGAATTGAGCGGTAGTGATGAGGAAGTTGAATTACATAGACCTTATGTTGATAATATTACTATCAAATGTCCAAAATGTGGCGGTACAGCTAGAAGAGTACCAGAATTAATCGATTGCTGGTTTGATAGTGGAGCTATGCCTTTTGCTCAATGGCATTATCCATTTGAGAATAAGGACAAATTTGCAGATCAGTTTCCTGCTGACTTTATTTGTGAGGCACAAGACCAGACTAGAGGTTGGTTCTATACATTACAAGCTATTAGTACTGTTATGTTTGATAAGACGCCTTACAAAAACTGTATGGTTGCTGGCTTGGTACTGGACAAAGATGGACGGAAAATGAGTAAATCTGTGGGTAATGTTGTTGACCCTATAGATGTGGTTAATCGTTATGGGGCAGATACCGTACGTTGGTTTTTTGCTAGTAATTCTACGCCTTGGTCTAGCAAATTGTTTGATGAGAATCTTTTGGTAGAGGCTCAGCGCAAGATTATTGGTACATTGTGGAATACTTATGCTTTTTATGTATTATATGCTAATATAGACAATTTCAAACCCACATTAGCGCTTGATGCATGTCAATTATCAATTATGGATAAATGGGTGTTATCAAAATTAAATACTTTAAAGCAAAATGTTAAGAAATTAATGGACGAGTACGACTTTACTGATTCAGCGAGGTTGATTGAAACTTTTGTAGAACAGCTATCTAATTGGTATATAAGGCGCTGTCGAGAGAGGTTCTGGGTTGATGGTGAGAATGCTGACAAAACTGCAGCCTTTACAACTCTTTATAATGTTTTGATGGATATTACAAAATTGATAGCACCTATGATGCCATTTATTTCTGAGGAAATTTACCTCAATTTGAGGCCAGACCAAAGTCCTATCAGTGTCCATCTATGTGAGTATCCTGCAGTAGACAAACAATACATTGTACCAGATTTGGAACAACAAATGGATAAGGTTATTCAAATAGTAACCCTTGGGCGTGTTGTTCGTGCAGATACTGGTATCAAGAATAGACAACCATTAGCAAATATGTATGTCTACTCTGTGAACAATTTATCACTTAATGAGGATATGTTGACCATAATATGTGATGACCTTAATGTGAAAAAATTTAACTTTATAGATGACACTAGTAATTATATAGATATGGAAGTCAAGCCACAATTGCGTACATTGGGACCAAAGTATGGCAAAGCATTGGTGGGCATAAAGGCATATCTAGCACAATGTGACAGTAATAAACTGGTTGCAAATCTCGAAAGTGGCGGTACAGAACATCTAAATATCAATGATGTTGAGGTGGACTTGACATTGGAGGACATATTGGTCACTCCGCATAGTAAACCAAATTTTTGCGCTGAGACGGATAATGGAATTACTGTTATATTGGATACGGTACTTACCGATGATTTAATCGATGAAGGTATCATGAGAGAGGTTATTAGTAAATTGCAAAATATGAGAAAAGAGGCAGGATACGAGGTCGAAGACAAGATTGAGGTTGAGTACTCTGGTAATAATAAAGTTGTGGAAGTCATTCAAAAATTTAGAGAAAATATTTGTTCTACTGTGCTGGCTACTACTATGCAAGAGGGGCAATCTGGTGATGTGATTCGAGATGTCGAGATTAATGACTTAGCTTGCAAACTATGTATTAGGAAGGTTTGATTTATGGATATTAATATTGCGTACCAAGACAACCATCTATTAGTGGTATACAAGCCAACTAATGTATCTCAAGATTCACTCACTAAAGATATAAGAGAGTACATCAAAAAGTCCAAAAATAAAGAGGGTAATATATACCTAAAAGCACTTTATGAATTAGACCAATGTATGAGTGGTGTGATAGTTTTTTGTTTGACACAAAAAGCGTATGATAGATGCAATGCTGCATTAGAGCATGATGAAACTGATTTTCGCTTTTTGGCTATAACTGTTGGAGAATTGGACAATTTAAATGGTGGTCATAGTGCTACTTGTGAATTATTAACAAATGGTAAATATAGGCGTGTTCCTGAGCTAAATAAGTCTGCATTGAGAGTTGATTTTAACTACCGCAAATTGAGCGAAGTAAAGCCTTTAACTTTGATGCTCGTGGAAGTAAATCGTTTTTTGCCTAATACTTTGCGGTTTGGTTTGTTTGATATGGGATTACCAATATTTGGTGATTCTGTTTATGGCGGAGATAGTTTAGCAAAAAATACTTTTGTTGCATTTTTGCTATTAGATGTGAGTATTATGCACCCAGTAACAAAGGAAAGAATGACTTTTAGATGTATGCCACCAAGTGAGCATAAGCCTTGGTCATATTTTGATTTGGATAAACTCTTAAAATATAGACAAACTCATAGTTGACAATTGATTTAGAGATATGTTATCATTGTAATAGTTTTTGAGGTGTATTTATGAGTGTTGGTATTGTGATATTGAGAATACTTGTTGTTTTGGTAATATTAGCAGGTATTGGTGTTGCGTGTTATTTCTTGTTTTTCCAAAACAATGACAGTGAGAATGCATTGCAAAAATATTCAAATATATTAAAATCTGATGATTTTAGTTATGTTTCCGAGCAAGTGTCTAGTGACCCTAGTAATGTTTTAGTCCAGTACTCAAATGGTGTAGATACTGATTTTGATGAGGCGTTAGCACTATATTTAGCGGAGTGGAATGTCACCACTAATTTAATGCCAGAGTTGTATTTTGGTTCTAATCAAGGAGCTCTGAGTAGTATAGATACCAAGTTGGATGATTACCTGACTGCGCTTGCCGATACAAGAGCAGCAATTACAGTTTTTTTGAGTGACAAGGATAGATTTGGACAATCACCAACTGATGCACAGCAACAGACTTTGTTAAACGAGTTTACATATGTAGCTACTGAGTTGGCTGACCAGTCATATATTCTTGCAGATATCAACGATGTTTTGGTTCCTTTTGTTCGTGATAATGTGTATGGTGGTGAGAGGATAACACAATACAATACAAAATACTTGATGATTGAGGCATTATACTTGCAAGCAGACACACACAAGAATTACCTCAAGGAATCCGATTTGGATGTTTCGGATCGACTATTATTGAATACAACACAAATATTAGAAAGATTTGATCATTATGAGCAATATGATTTTACTAGGATAACTAATACTAGTGCTAATGATGATTTTTTGCTTGATTACCCTAGTATAGATAAGGATAGTTTTTATAGTGCCACAGATAAGACTGAGTATTACAACAGTATAGAGGATAGTAATACAAAGTCAGCAGTACTTACAGTTATGACTTATCTAGGTTTTGCTGTATAGAGGAGGTTATGTACATGGATAAATCGATTTCAATTTCAAGATTTGTTATAATACCTCTATGCGTGTTGCTAGTGCTGTCTATGATACTGGTTTTTGCAGGTTGTGATAATTCTAAATATACATACTCAGATATTCGCACGGCTTACAATGAATTAGTGTCACAGAATACCGATATTTTTAATACTGCTGGAGAGGTCGAGATTGTTTATGCTAATGCAACGCTCAGGAGTGCTATAATGTCTAATGATAGCACCAACGAGTATTGTAAATTGAGTAATGATGAGGCAAATTCTTTTGCTATATTTGAGCCAGCATTTAGGGCTAGTATGTTGGTTGTAGATCGATATATTAATTTAGGCTATCCTGAGACGACGGTTTTTAATAGTAACCAACTCAATAGTACTTACGAAAAATTAATGGCTTTTTCTAGTGCACTCCAAGAGTTTAAAGATGCAAAATCTTATTTGGAAAGCAAAGCAAATTTCAATTTGAATGGAGCTACTGAGGTATATTGGAGAGATGAGTTATTTACCCGTTTTTACAATCTTTTAATAAAGGCTAGTGACTTTTCGCTTTCTTTTGCTAACATATATAGAGATAGTATTTTTATAGATACCGATTATTCTGTAGGGAATAGATATGCTACGGGTAAAATGCAATTAGAGTATTTAATCAAATTAGCAGAATACGCTCAAATTAGTGTGATGACTACAGTTTACAACTACTATGATCAAGATGCCTCCGATGTAGATATGCCTATTTGTAATACCTTATTGTCTGAGTATGAAAAAGTAGTACCTATTGGCAATTGGCAAGGCAATGCTGGTGATGTAATTAGTACTGATGAACAAAATGTTATAGACGCTTTTACTGCTTGGTTAAATTATGATAGTACGTTTCAACAGATTAAAACACAGTGTTTTCAAGCTTTGAGTTCTTATGATTACAAAACCATGTTAAATTTGGCACAAAATAATAGATTAGATGATATGACTATAGAACAGCGCTCTTGTTACGAAAAGGTGATTGGATTTTTTAATACTGAATGTGTAAATATGACTAGTTATATTAGTTCATTTACTACCAAATTGTTAGCGTTTGCATAATATAATTTTTTAAGAAAGACAGAATGTCTTTTTTATTTAGGAGAGTTTATTATGGATTACCAAAAATTAGCAGATTTGTTGTATCCCAACATACAAAAAACTCCAGAATATTGGGAAAGAAAGTATCCTATGCGTGATTTACCAAAGGGGGCAGAGGTTACTCGGTTTGCGCCTAGTCCTACTGGTTTTTTGCATATAGGAGGGTTATTTACTTGTCTTATTAATAAATTTTTGGCGCAAAAGAGTAATGGTATATTTTATCTTAGGATAGAGGATACTGACGACAAAAGATTGGTCGAGGGTAGCATTAATACCATTATTCATGGTTTGGATAGGTATGGATTGACTTTTGATGAGGGTAGGGTATCTAATACTGAGGACAAAGGGGAATATGCACCTTATCTACAGTCAGAAAGAGTTGAGATTTACCAAACCTTTGCAAAAGCTTTGGTAGCAAAAGGCATGGCGTATCCTTGTTTTTGTACTGCTGATGATTTGGCAGAGATGAGAAGTATCCAAGAAAGCAAAAAAGAACAGATAGGTTATTATGGTACGTATGCAAAGTGTAGAGATTTGAGTTTTGAGGATATTTCCAATAGATTAGCAAATGGGCAAAAATTCGTTTTGAGATTTCGCTGTCCGTACAAAGATGGCGATAAGATGACTACACACGATTTGCTACGAGGTGAGCGAATTATTCCTGCCAACACTAATGATGTGATTATTGTGAAATCAAATGGAGTGCCTCCTTACAATTTTGCTCATGCAATTGATGATCACCTAATGCGTACTACATTGGTTGTGCGTGGGGAAGAATGGTTACCTAGCCTTAGTGAACATTTACAATTATTCGAGGCTCTAGGCTTTACTCCTCCACGATATATGCACTTGTCTACTATTCAAAAGATTGATCCGGATACTGGGGAGAGAAGGAAACTTAGTAAACGCAAAGATCCAGAGACGGATATTACATATTTTGAAAAAGATGGATATCCTGTACAAGCAGTCTTGGAATATTTGTTGACATTGGCTAATAGTAACTTTGAAAATTGGAGAATGCAAAACCTTAATGCACCGATTTCAACCTTTGATTTTAAGATTGATAAGATGAGTAGCAGTGGTGCGCTTTTTGATTTGATTAAATTGAATGATATTAGTAAAAATGTAATAAGTAAATTGAATGCACAAGATGTGTATTCGCTTGCTCTTACTTGGTCAAAAATGTATGATCCAGATTTTTATGTTATTTTATTAAACAACAAAAGTTATTATATTGACATCTTAAATATTGACAGAGATATACCAAAACCTAGGAAAGATATAGCCAAAATGAGTGAAATTAAAGATACTTATGATTATATGTTTCAAAAAGGTTATTTGCCGGGTAGGGGATATGATGCTTCGACAGTGGTTTTTCCAGATAAATTTAGCACTGATATAATATCAACAGTTTTGACAGAGTATCCAAAAATCTATAATTCAAGTGATGACCAAACCGTTTGGTTTGATAAGATAAAAGATTTGTCCGAAAAATTGGGATATGCTAGGGAAGTCAAGGATTACAAGAAAGCTCCTGATAATTATCCAGGACATTGTGGTGATATTAGTACAATTATTCGTGTTGCACTCACTGGAAGGACTATGACTCCAAACCTTTACTATATATGTAAATTGTTAGGGAAAGAAGAGATAGCCTACCGTTTTAATGAGTTGTTGAATTGTATCTCAAAATAAAAATCGAGTTTTTAAACCCGATTTTTATTTTTGCAACAATGTAGTTTATACTCTTAATGTGCTTAAAAATTCTTTTTGATTTTTGGTTATCCGGAAACTTTCTTTGGCTTTTTGAATTGCTTTATTTTGTACCCATGGAGATAATTGATGGCTAGCTAGCAATTTTACACCCCAATCATAATGTTTTATTAGTATTTCACAGATTCCCCACGCTAGCGCCATATTTACATAATATTTTTCGCTTTTTATTGTCGTAAATATATCTAATAACTCGCTAATAAATTGGGGGTCGTTGTAATATCTAAATAGTATTACTATAATAGCTCTTAATTCAAAATCGCTCATTTTTTGGTTCAACTTCTGATTGACATACTCCCATATAGTGAGCTTATTTTTGTCTTTACCAAAATCTTTAAAATATGAAACGACTGTATCGCACTCAGCCCAATTATCAGTGTATTTTAGCCAATTATCAAAATAACAAAGTTTTGTTTTGATATCTAATTTTGCGTTGGCAATTAGCATTCCATATAATATACTTTGCTCTAGATAACCTGTATCCCAATCTTCTATTATATCTAGCGTAATTGATTTTGATAATGATCTTGCTAGTTCTTTTAATTGTGGTATGCGTACGCCGAGTATTACTTTTTTAGTAGGAGTAAGACTGGTGCTAAATTTTTGATATTTTGGGTCTGCTAGTCGCTTTAAATCACCTAAACCTATTTGTTTCATATTTTCACCATTTTAAAAGATAAAATTCTTAATAAACATTATATCATGGCAAAAAAAAAGAGACAAGTTATTTTGTCTCTTCTTCATTGATTGGAGTTTTTTCTTCTTTAACTACTTTGCCTTCTATTATCTCAGGTTTCCCAAAAATGTCTTTAAAGTTTCTTTTTACTGCTGTCACTTTGCTACTGATAACTATAGATGTTATCAAACTCATAATCCCATTCACTATTAATGTAATACCGAGGAAGGCGAATAGTATAGGGGTAGTAGCAAATGGATTGATAATCAATAACAAACCAAATACAAAAAGTACGATAGCAAATATCAATTCTAACCACCAAGTCTTTACACCTGCATGCCTGTATCCAAAAGCATTTTGTGCATCAATTAGTCCCTTGAGTGTAAAAATACTACCAAATACAATACCAATAAAGGTAGGAGATGTAAAGAAATTAGTGCAACACAAGAGTATTATACCTATACCTATGTATAGTAATCCATATACAAAGCCAAATGGCTCAACACCATATCTAAAATAGTTAATTATTTTAAATATACCAGCCAAAATAAAACAGCTTCCTAATAGATAACAAATAATTGTTGTAGTTATCTCCGGCCAAATCATCAAGACAATACCAAAAATTATAAATAGTATTGGCATTATAATAGACCATATACGTATATTTTTTAAGATTTGGTTCATTTTGAATGCCTCCTATATTATTAGTAATGCAATTATATTCGTATTTTTATGTAAAGTCAAATCAAATTAAACACTGTGTCAAAATATCAAATCGAGCCAATTTGTTCAACTTTTGAGTTGGAGCGGAAAGTTTTCTGTATAAAAATAATGCTATTCGGGCATCATATTATAAAATTTTGTGAGGTGTTTTATGGCATTTAATCCATTTAATGAAATAGGTAAGGACAAGGCGAAATTATTTTGCAGTTGGAACAAATTGTATCCTGAGAGTTACGACAAAAATGAGGTCGATCCATATACTAGGTTGCGGATTATACTAGCAAATGGTGCTGAGTTTGAGGCCAATTGGTTTATGCACCAATTTAGTAGACATTGTCCTAATAATGACTTAAGGCGTGAGATTAGTTTTTTGCGTAGGAATGAACAACAACAGCAAAAAAGAATATCTGACCTAAAGCCAATAGATGAGAGTATTTTGGAGACTACAATAGGTTATGAGCAATTAGCGGTAGATTTGACTGCATGTCTTGCTAAACTTGAGCCCAATAAATATGTAAAAGATACCTTGGATTTTGCTTTGTTAGAGGATTTTGATCATTTATATAGATATGCAGACTTGTTGGAGTTTGATACGGGGATACATGCAGAAAAATTGGTAGGTAACTATACAGAAATTATGCCAGGTAGACCTACAATAGGCGAGCATCGCCACCCTAATGACGATGTAAGGTATTATGTCGATTACAAAACTGCTGACATAGCAACAAAACTAAATATTGGTATAATAACTGCTGCAGAACAGCAAACAATGAATTACTATATGAATATTGGTTGCTTTTATCACAATGATATAGGCAGGCAATTGTATCAAGAGATAGGTATGATTGAGGAGCAACATGTATCTAGCTACGGCAGTTTAATGGATACAAATTGTACATGGCTAGAGGATTTATTGATGCACGAGTATACTGAATGTTATTTGTATTATTCTTGCCTACAAAGTGAGACTGATCCCAAAATAAAAAAAATCTGGCAACAGCATTTAGACGAGGAACTCACTCATTTAAATATTTCGTGTGCATTGCTCGAAAAGTATGAGAAAAGAAATTGGCAAGAATTGTTCCCAAACGGTGGAGAATTTCCAGAGTTGTTGGTATTGGGTTCAAATATTGATTATGTTCGTGATGTTATAGCAAATACTGTGCGTAACACAGCCAAAAAAGAGGAGTTTGTACCGCTTGATAGTATTCCCGACGACTATGAATATTTTGAATATCAAAAATCTGTCAATTCACCTTTGTCAAGTTCACCTAGTCATAGAGTCATAGAGCAGTATATAGAGTCTAATGGTAAAGATTATAGATTTGAGGTTGAGTCACATCCAATAAAGGCATTACAAAATAGGGAAAAAGATAATATTGATATTGGTAGAGTAAAAAACAAATAAAGGTTTATGCCTTTATTTTTTTTGTTTATAAATAAATATATAAATTTTTTAAGAAAACAATATATAAATTTTATATAAAATATTATTAATTTTTTTTAAAAAAAATGACAAAATATAGTGCAAATAAATTTGACAAACATAGACAATATTAGATAAAATTTAATCATTAAGTCGAATTATGTCACAAAGGTAAGATTATATGTCAGAAGAATGTAAAAATAAATTTCTAGAAATTTTTCGTGAAAATATTAAAAGGCCAGGTAGTGAAGAATTTTTAGATTGGTTACAAAAAACGGATTTTTTTACTGCGCCAGCTAGTACAAAATTTCATTCGGCTTATCAAGGTGGATTATGTCAGCACAGTATCAATGCATACAATCGTTTCATTAAATTATTAAATAGTGAATATGGTGAGGATTGGCAAAAAGTCATTTCTCAAGAGAGTGTCGCTATTATAGGGCTTTTGCATGATATATGCAAGGTTAATTGCTACAAAGTGGAATATCGTAATGTAAAAGAAAATGGGGAATGGGTTCAGAAACCAGTTTATGTTGTAGATGATCAATTACCCTATGGGCATGGCGAAAAATCTGTATATATTATTAGTGGCTTTATGCATTTATCAAGAGAGGAAGCTATGGCGATTAATTGGCATATGGGTGGCTATGATATGCGAGTGAAGGGTGGTAGTTACAGCTTGAGCGATGCATTTTATAAATTCCCAATTGCATTAATTTTTCATACAGCAGATTTGATGGCTACTTATTTAGATGAAACACAGCAAAATTAATAATAGTTGTTAAATTCGTTTGTAATTTTTTGTTATAATGTGATAAAATAAAAATATATATGTAAATATTTGGCGCATAGTCATTACAAAAATGGAGGTATATATGAGTCAAAATAGCGGGTATAGTCTTAGCAAAAAAAGGTGGGGTATAACACTTATTTGCTTTGTGACTATATTATGTTTGATGGCTGTAATTGCTGGAGCTGTATTGCTAAATAGGAATACTGGCAGTAAAGATAGTGCATCTACTAGCAATATAAATGCATTAAATAACGAAGCCTTGCTGAGTAGCGATGGGTGGAATTCATCTATTGTAAAAAAGTTGTTTAATAGTACAAAACAATTTGGAGACGGAGTTGCTTTAGGAAGTGCTAATGGTGTAAATTCTGCAACCATTGTTAACCTAGGTGGTATTGATTGGTTGGTTGCGTACAAGCAAAATGATATAGTTACTCTATATGCTGTTAGCGATGTAGCTCAGATATCGTTGGAGTCCGATGACATAAAATATGCAGATAGTGCTGTTCGCTCTTATTTAAATGAGATTTTTTATCCAGAATTTTTAGCAAGCGTTGACTATGAAAATTTTGAAAATATAATTGTGAGTGCGGGCGACAATAGTGTTGTTACTCAACTTGATGGAGTGCAGGGTGTACCTCTTAGTACAATTGACGGCAATACTGTAGTTAGCAATGATATACCTTATGGTGACAAAGTGTGGGTACCTAGTTCTTTGGAAGTAGGTGGTTTTGTGTTTGGTGAAAATGCGCCATCAAACAGGGTAAATAGTTTTAATATTAGTAGTAGCAATGGTCAATCTGTCAGCAGTGGTTTATGGAATTTGTCTGCTGAATATCGATCCAGTGATGGCGGATTATGGTTGCGTTCTTCAACTGACGAGGGCTCTCTAGTTTATCTGGATACTAATGGAAATGTAAGAGCAAGTCAAGGGGCTATGACACTAGGAGTTCGTCCTGCTATCAATTTGGCTTTGCCTCTTTTAGATAATTTTGGCAACATATTGGACATTGTAGATACCAATGCAGATATTAGTGGTACGGTAAATATGGCTTTTAGTACTACTATGACTGGGGCTGGTACTAGTGCTAGTCCATACCTTGTAACGACCCCTGAGCATTTAGTTGAAATTAGTCAAGCGGTATTGAGCGGTGAGACTCTGAGTGGTGTTTATTTTAGGATGCAAAATGACATTGATATGAGTTCAGTTACCGTTTGGAATCCTATAGGTAGGTATGTGTCTGGTGGTACTAGTTACTCTTTCCAGGGCACTTTTGATGGTAATGGATATGTGATATCCAATTTGGCAGAGTCCAATTCTGGATTGGCCGGTGTATTTGGATATATTTCTGGCAATGCGGTTATAACCAATTTGGGTGTTACCAGATCAACATGGAATACTGTTAATGACTATGTCGGTGGTATAGCGTCTTATGCTGATGGTAATGCATCTATAGCTCGCTGTTATAGTGAATGTGGTTTATCTGGTAACAATTACATTGGCGGTATAGTTGGGTACTTGGGTGGTAATGCGTCAGTACAAGATTGTTACAATACATTCGGTTTGGTAGGTGATTCATATATTGGTGGTATCGCTGGTACTATAACTGGCACAGCCACTATTGCAAGGTGTTATAATATAGGTAGCACTTACGCAAATGTAGGTAATGCAGGAGGTATCGTTGGAGCATCTAGCAGTACAGCAGCTACACCTGTCAACTCATGTTTCTTCTCAAACTCTACAAACAACAATGCAATGGGTTCTACTGCATTGGGTACATATAGAGAAAATTATGATGGTATGCGTGGGTATACTACAACCTTGTATGCAGATGCTGGTTGGTCTATGTATGATCCAACAAATAACACAACGGGTATTTGGTTCTTGTCAAGGGTAGCAAACAACTATTTCCCAATTCTCCAAAACTTTATGAAAGAAATGCAAATTCGTATGGTTAGTAACTTAGGAGCAGAGGCTGGTAGTTATTCTTATACTTATACAGTTGATGGCATTCCAACTACAGTTAGTGATCGTACTGCATGTGCCAATGGTAGCACTCTCTCTAGAGGTACAGCTGTTACAATTAATGCTAGTGTAAATGCAACTTATAGATTTGTCGGTTGGTATTTCTTTAGTATTGGTTTGGATGGTAGTCCATATTTTACTGATGATTTGTTGAGCACTAGCCCTACATTCGTAATCGGTGATTCTGCTGGTATCCAAGACTATTACTATCTAGAGGCTAGGTTTATCAAGACTTATGAGGTAATTTTTGAAGAGGCATATCAAGGGTTTACTAGTAGCTATGATGGCGATGCCGCTGAATTGACTTATACGGGATATCGTAATGGAAATGTCTATGATGAGGGTAGTATTATTACTATAGTTATAGACAAGACAAAACAAAACTTGAGCTTTAATACGATGAATTATAAGAGAAGTGCGGGAGATACTTATAACGAAATGCCAACAGAGTACTGGATGACAGTACCTAATGATTCTGACACAGAGAGGACTTATATCTTTGAGGTCGCTGGCGGTAATGCCTTTAGCTCGAGTAATGTGATATATATACAGGCTCAGTTCTTGCGTATGTTTAATGTTATCGTGTCTCAAGAGTTGTCTGCACCAAGTGATCAGTATTTGCCAACAGCGAGTATCCAACTCGGTAGCGCTGGAGGTACTATAACTGCTACATCTAATGGTGTGGGGCAGAGTGGTAGAGTCGCTTACAACACAGATTTGATTTTATCACACTCCTTAGGTGATTATGCTGACATACGTTTGTTCCAAAATTGGAGAATGACATATGGTACAGCTACTAATCTTAACCTGGGTAGTGATAAGACTATCTCACTAAATTCTTATACATATTCTGATTCTGATTACGATTTGACTTTTACCGCAGTTTACAGCATGCAAGAGTATACTATTAGTGTGACTAATGCTTTTAATGGTGCACAAGATGCTAATGATAACAATACTTCAATTGCATTTGGTAAAGTTGACATCTCAATAGGTACCACTCCAAAAGCTGAGGGCGAAATTGCGGAGAACACTATTGCTACTGTTACCAGAGATGCAAGTTATGGTTCTAGCGTTACTATTTCATTTGTTCCTTTGTACAGGAATGGTTATAGATTGTCATCTATTTCCAACGGAGTAACTGATGTTACTGGTAGCTGGTCCACATCGGGCAATGTTTATTATTATACATTTGTAGTAGGTGCTAGTGACCAATCCTATACAGTATACTATGAGTATATTCCATTAACAGTAAATGTGATTGCACAAGTTGAACAGGCAGATGGTACTATTGAGAATTTCCCTGAGAATGTTGCGAGCACATCTGGTTCTTTGAACTCTGCCAATTACTATAGTTTATTAACTGGCATGCGGGTTGATATCTCCAGCGTTGATAATGTTTTTAAGCGTTATGGAGTAAAGAGTGTAGATGTTGCTGTTGGTAGCGGAGCATATGCCCCTATTCGAACTAATTTGGGTAGTGATTACATAGCAAAGGAATACTATAATATATTTGTAAACAATGAGCAAGTGAATAACATTTATACAGCGACTAGTACTATACTGTCCACTGCAAATACTACATCTACAGTACGAGTTTTGTTTGAGTTAGTTGGAAGGAATGTTACATTGACTAGTTATTATGAAAATGGTACAAATATCGTTAATGCAACCAACGCATCTGCTCAGGCATCTACGACTGGCGAGGGATTTATTGGTTCCAGTGGGGATACTTATACCTTTGTAGAAGGTTCTATTATCACGATTACAGCCTCTGCATTGAATATTGGACATGAGTTAAAAGGTTTCAAGACATCTACGAGTGACGCATCTTATATAAGTACAGGAGTTAGTATAAACTCTGGATATATGAATACAGGTACATATACATTTACAGTAGACTCAGATACTACTATTTATATTTACTATGCACTTAGGACGTATAATGTAGAAATCACTAACGATTTGTCCAGTTTTGGTGTGACCGATTCACTAAACGATCAAGGTATTAGTGTTAGTATAGGGGGAGTAAATCAACCTCTTACTACATCAAACACTGCTACAGTGGTAGGTGAGTATGGTAATGTTGTACAGCTAAGTTTTAATCAAAGAAATGTATTTGATAGTCCTGCACTTACTGTACAGTTGTCAAGAATTGATTTGTACCAAGATGACAGTTTATCTCCATTTGCTACTTATACTGGAAGCAACACTACATACTCATTTGATTTAAATGCTGATGTTACAAAGTTTAGAGTAGAGTTTACATATCTGGTAATGCAATCTGTGACCATTAGTTTCAATGAAAATGTTGCAGATTCTGCTAATGGTATGCTAGTTAAATTAAAGAATAACGCGACACAAGAGTCTCAATTCGTGGTGATGACTAGTACAGATAGTAATATTGAGTTGCCAATAGGCGATTACACTATTGAGTTTTACTTGCCTATATTCTGTACATCAAAAATTAATATTGATGGAGAGCCAGAGGGACAAGAGAGTACTACTTTTGAGATAAGCGTAGTTCAAGATACAGTTACTGATGTTAGTTTAGAGGAAATCATAATGAGCGGTACTGAGTTTAGCGGTTCATATGTAATACTATAATAAACATACATGACAAATTTATAGAAATACACACAAATAGGGGGAACGATATGTTCAATAAATTGTATCGCAACGGACAATTGATTGATTTGCATATTCATACTCAGTATTCCGATGGTATGTATAGTGTAAAAGAATTGTTACGTTTTGCGGAGATGCGAGGTCTAGACGTGATGGCATTTACTGATCATGACCTATTAGACGCAAATTTTGAAATTCGTAATATGGGTACAGGTCGTAATTGTTTTTGTGGTAAAATAATTAACGGTTGTGAAATTGCTGTTGTATTTGAAGGCAAAAAATACGAGGTTTTGGCATACGATTTTGACCTTGATACCTTGGCTAAGTGGGATGTATTAAATTTAGATTATCAGTTTTCATTGGAAGAAAAGAGGATAGAAACCCTAAAAGAAAACGCAGCTCGTTTAGGATTCCGCTTTACCGAAGGTTTGCAGTTTGACCCTATGTATAGGACAGCTCATAAGACTTTCTTTTACGATTTGTCTAAGTATCCAGAGAATAAACTAATGTACCAAAGATATGGCATAGGACCAGGGGATAATTTTTATCGAGATCATGTCATTAAACCAGGTTCGTTATTTTACTGCTATGATATCATTAAGGAGACTCCTAGTATTGAAGAAGTTTGCAACAGGGTACATGAGGCAGGAGGTATCTGCTCATTTGCCCATGCTTTCAAGGTCTATAATGAGCCTAATCCAAAGGCATTGGTCAAGAAATTGAATAGTATGGATATTTTGGATGGTTTTGAGTGTATACACAAAAAATTTAGTCTGGCTGATTCTCTGTGGTTAAGCGACTTTTGTGATAAGAATAGATTGTTAAAGACCGGTGGTAGTGACTTTCATGGTGATGGTTTCAAGATTGATGGCAAGAGATTCGCTCCAGAATACTTAGGCTATGTTCAAAATGCCAATTTGGAGATTCGATTCCCAATAAAAAATAAATAGAATTTAGTTATTGGCTTGGGCATGCTTAATAACTGTTTTAGGAGGAAAAAATGCACACAATGTACAATAAAAGTACTAAACTGTGGGGTGTATTGACGGTCACTATTGTGACTTGTTTAGCTATCATTGCTACATGTTTGGGTATTGGTAATTGGGGGCAGCGTGGCACATATGCAAATTCTGATTTGGTTAACCCTTTGGAGGATTATGTGCTGACTGGTGAGTTCACTACCATTAACGGTGGTAGTTACGACAAAGATACCAATCCTTATGCTATATCCACAGCTGATGATTTGATTAGATTGGTATATTATGTCAATGTAGCAAAAGATACTAGTTATGCTACGGCCAGTTATCAATTGACTAGTCACATCGATTTGAGTGGGTACAATTGGCAACCAATTGGAGCTCTAGGCTATGATAGTGAGTCGGTCGCTAATATACCATTTTCAGGTGTGTTTAATGGTAATGGTTATTCAATTTATGGTTTAACCATAGTAAATACTAGTATGGAATCAGAGTCTACCGTTACCACTGCAGGTTTGTTTGGTGCAGTTGCCTATGCAAGTTACACATCAGTTAATTATTCACCTGTAATTAAGTTGTTGGGACTAAAAGATGTATACATTGAGTCTAATGCATATTATGCTGGTGGATTGGCTGGTAGTGTGGAAGGCGACAATACCTCTGCGATAGTTTATCCAACAGGGGCGATTGTAGGCGATGCTTCTGCAAGTGCTGTAATACAAGAATGTTACAGTACAGGTTATGTTGAGGGACGTATTTATACTGGAGGATTAGTTGGGGCATTGTCAGATGGTGCTTGTATATATAATAGTTATACTGCACCTAGCGCAAACACAACTGCTGGGTATGATGTTTATAGTAATAGTACAGTTGGTGGAGCTGGCGGAATCGCTGGAATAGTGGTTTGGAATAGTAATGTTGGTGCAATTTCAAAATCTTATAGTACTGCTCGTGCTGGTAAAGTTGAGGATAACACTATCAATATTGGTGGTATTATAGGAGATGTTGCGAGTACTAGTGTGGCTAGATATAGGTCTAATTTTTACCTTTCAACCAACTACACTAGTGATATTATAGCGAGTACAGCTGGTGCTAGTGTCTCTGCTACATCATTAAAAACATATAGTAATTATTACAACCAAGACTGGAGTGTTAAGCAAGTACAGTCGGGTACGATCGAGCGTTATGATAGAGGTACAGTTCCAACTCACATATGGAAAGTCTCAGATGTACTTAATAATGGTTTCCCAATTTTGACGAGAGTTAGCCAATTGGCTTCTATTAATATGTCTATAGATGTTTTGGATGCTGAGACACCTGCTGATTACGCAAATGTATATTATAGTGGTTATACTGGGGCAGCGCCGATAGTTGATGGCACAAAGATGTATATTGAGCAAGGACAAAGCTTCAACATTAATGCTACTTCTCTCGAGGATGAAGATTCTCCAATATATACATTTGATGATTGGTATTCAAGTGTCGTTGGCAATAGGGTAGTTGAAAGCGGTGACAGCACTGCATTAAACTCGCCAGGTACTGTAGGTGGAATTTACATAATGCCTTGTATAGCTACTTGCGATATGAATTATACAGCTAAGTTTATTTATGCTGAATATAGTATTACCTACAATCCAAGTGATACCAACTTGGGTAATGTAAGAGTAAAAATCGCAGATGATGCTACCTTGGGTGAGGTGGATTGGGATTCGTATGAATTCCGTGATGGTAATAGCGTACTTGCTAAGATCGGCACAATAGTTTATGTCGAAGCGACTCCTACTGCTGGATATGAGATAGACTCTTGGGTTGTTGATTCGCAGACCCTTAGGGACGATGGAGATACTGCAAATTATCAGGCAAGGACTTATGAATTTTCTGTCACAGGCGCTTGCAATATTTCAGTAAACTTTATTGCTAAGACCTATTCAATTACGATAATAGCGGAGACAGGACAAGAAGATGTTGCACAACTATATTATTCAGTTGATGGTGATGCACCTCAGTCCACTGCAGGTACAGTTCAATATGGTAACATAGTTACACTATCAGTAGATGGAGTTGATCCTAATTATACATTTGCAAACTGGACTGTTAAGGCAGATGGTTTGGAGGAGTATAGTTTAGGTTCTGCAAGTGCGTTTACAGTTGGTGATTACGAAAATTATGTTGTTATTGCTCATTTCCAAAAGGACACATACTCAGTTAGAATAGCTATAAATAATGTATCTGTTGGTAATGTTTCTTTTGTAGGTATTGAGGGGACTGGGCTGTCTAGAGATATTGCTTTTGATCAAGAATGGACTATAACGGTTACCGATATTCCGACTGGCTATCACTTTGTTAAGTGGGATATCACATATAACGGTGATCAAAAAGATGAGAGCGCAGATATAACCAACCAAACTTTGACTAGGTCTGGTATACAGTATGATATGTATTGTGTAGCTATAGTGGAGATAAATACTTACCAAGTTACTTTAAATTCGGTTGATAACTTACAAGGTTCATTGAGTCAAGGTGCTATGACTTATCAATTTGATTATGGTGAAATGTTTAGAGTCTTAGCAACTCCAGCTGAAGGATACTATTTTAATAATTGGACTGACGCTGACGGTACAGTTTTGGGTACCAGTAGTACTCTAAAACTGATTGTTACAGATGATGTGACTATTACTGCTAATTTTGTTGCTATTAACTACACTGTTACATTTTTTGCAGAGGTCATTGCATCAGATGTAAATCCAACATATAGTATAGGTAATGATTGCTTTGAGCAGACAAGGAGTGCGGGTTATACTCTAGGCGATGATGTTAGTTTTGAGGCAGTGGCACCAATGTGGTTTGAGTTTGACCACTGGGAAATGCGTACAGTTGGCATTACGAGTGGTGTTGATTACACATTTGATAATATAAATGGTAATGGGGCAATTAACAGCATTCATTGTGATATCGAGATAATTGGTTACTTTAGATTACAAAAAGCAAGTGTTACTTTCCAAATTAATGAGGCAAGTTTTGGGGATTACGAATTTATTTACAATAATAGGACTATTAAGTACAGCGAGATAACTCCAGAGGATTCTTTTGTATATAATATTCGTAGTGTACTTGAGTTAAAGAATGCAACTCCTGCGAATGAGAATTATAGATTTTCATATTGGACTATCAATGGGGTGCCTGCAGGCAAAGACAATGCCTTAAGTGTTGATGTTACAGGTAATATAGTTGTAGGTGCTGTGTTTAGATATACTGAATGTCCTGTGGAAGTATTGCAAGACACTAATGGTGGAGTTGTTACAGGGTTAAATTCAAATTACTATGATTATGGTTCAGTACTTACCCTAAAAACGACTGTGTACCCAGGTTATAAATTCCTTGGTTGGTATTTGTGGGACAGAAATACAGGCATACAACAATTGTTGTCTAGTAGTACTACTTTGGTTCACACTATAACAGATACCCAGAGCACTACTTATATTTTGGCTAAGTATGCTCAGGTAGGTAAGGTAGATGTGGTTCTATCAAATAATGATGCAGGTAGTGTTACTGGTGCAGGAGAATATGAGGTTGGGACAGCCGTTACATTGACTGCAAAGGCTAATGATGGATATCAATTCCTTTACTGGGAGGTTAGAGGTGAACCAGTTGGAGTTGAGTCTACATACAAGGTTACAACTACTGCAGAAACACAGAGCGTAAATGCTATTTTTGCTGAATTGCAGACTGTGACAGTTGATGTGAATGACAGTAAACTAGGCGTAGTTGAGGGAGCTGGTAATGTAGGCTTGGGCTCTACCGTTACATTGACAGCAACTCCAGCAAACAATTGTACTTTTATTGGTTGGGCAATTAATGATAACATTGTTAGCACAGATAGTACTTATTCATTCGTTGCAAATGGTGATATTGATGTTCAAGCTTTATTTAAAGAGAACTTTAACTGGGCTATCGTAA
This sequence comes from uncultured Clostridia bacterium, assembly GCA_944383355.1. GTDB lineage: Bacteria > Bacillota > Clostridia > Christensenellales > UBA1242 > RUG666. The sequence goes on along the minus strand of CALWPF010000002.1, from coordinate 18,662 downwards.
TTATAATTACTGGTTGTTTGCTTTTTGCTATACTTTTGATACTAGCAGCTATTAATTATATAAAAGTTAAAGAAACTGAGCCTGTAAATGTTAAGTATATCTCAAAAACTGAGAATGGTGACTATAAAGTTAAACAAAAAGTTACAAAGAAAGATCTCAAGAATGCGATTGAACCTGTTCCTGTTCGAAAGATAGAAACAGTTGCGATTGAGCCTGTTCCTGTTCGAAAGATTAATGTTCCTCCTACAGATTACAAAGGCAATGTTAAGACAAAGCAAAAGGAGTCTACTAGTGCTGAGATAGCGCAAGCAGAGAGTGATACTACAGAGAAGAAGCGCTCTCGTGGACGCCCTGCTGGGTCATTAAATAAAAAAGGCAAAAAGTCTACCAAGCGTAAAGAACCTGGTAAGAGAGGACGCCCTGCTGGATCAAAGAATAAAAAGAAAAAGCCAGCAAAATAGTTTTTGGATATTTTAAATTATTTAGATAAAAAGACTCGCTAAAGCGGGTCTTTTTTGCGTGTAATAAATTGTGTTTTAGGTATCAATGTGTTAAAATTAAACAATAATAATAATGAGGTGAATTATGCTGTATATAGCTAATGATCATGCTGGTTACAAATTGAAACAAGTTTTACTTAAGTATTTACAAAAAAAAATGATACCCTATGTTGATTTGGGAACCGATAGCGAAGAGAGTGTAGATTTTCCTATTTTTTGTAAAAAATTAGTGAATGAAGTCAAAAAATCTCCAGATAATAGAGGAGTATTGATATGTGGTACTGGGATTGGAATGTCTATATGTGCCAACAGAGACAAAGCGATTCGTGCTGCTTTGTGTTATAACTCAGCAACTGCTAGATTGGCCCGTCAGCATAATGATGCCAATATTTTAGTGTTGGGTGGACGTTTTATTTCTAGTGCAAAAGCAAAAAAAATGTTAGATATTTTTTTAAATACCAACTGTTTTGGAGATAAGTACCAAAAGCGTATGGAATTGATAGATTGCATCTAAGCATTTAATATAAAATTAAATCTTTCAAACATTTATTTTTACAAATAATAAATGTTCGTATTTTTGATTCTTTATGGTTTGGTATATTATATTAGAATTTGTGTTTAGTAAACCTAAAACAACTATTATTTGGTATTACAGTAGTGTATATTATATAAAAATAAATGGTATAATAACCTTGATGAAGACATGGGATAAAGGTAAGTATGATATGGATAATTTTACTAGATTAGACAATAGAGTGTTTAGTTTTTTGTTTATATTATTTTTGGTTGTATTGTTTTTAACTGCTGGCGTAATATTGTGTAGGTTGCCAGCTGTTAATTCTTTATCTACAACAAGTGGATCCAATCTGTATGTAAAAGTAGATGAGTTATGGGATAATAGTGACAATACGATGAACATTGACAATGTAAACCAGTTAATCAATTATTTGTCGACAGATGGATCGATTAGTGGTGTCCAAACAGATATTGCTCAGTCAGCGTCAGACATTAGAGGTTACACATATGGTGGCAAGGCCGAGGGGCAGAGTGTAGTTGTGCGATTGGGAGGATTTGATTGGATAGTTACCTATTTATCCACATCAATAACAGGAGAAAAAATTGTAACTTTGTGGCTTAGTAATTGTATTCAGGACGGTTTTGATAATTACTCAAGTATCAAGGGCGATTACTATGAATATATAAACAATAGTGCAACCGGCACTGGGTTGTATAGTGATTGGGCAGCAGATTGGGAAAGTACCAATATAGGCAGTTATCCTAGTAGTATGTATAGTACAAGTTATATTAGGACGGTTACTCTAAATAATGGTGGGCAATATGCTATAAACAATTCGACGTTCTACCTATTATCAAAAAAACATCAATAGTGCATTTGCAAATTTTACGATGTCTGAAGTAGAAGGCGGTAACGGATTAACAGATTACATAGTAAAACCTAACGATGTAAGTTGGCAAATTAATTCACAAGACTCCAAAAATTTGTTAGGTTTTTCTTACTTTATGAATAACGAATCGTTGACTGTTGGGGCTGATTATAGTAATTATGATTACTCAGCCAAGTTCAATTATGCAGCGTGGGGGAATGATTATATATGGTTGCCTAGTTTAACAGAAATCGGTTATGATGATACTAATGATGGTATGTGGCAATTAAGTGCTGATGAGAGAAAGTCGTATGATGGAATATCAAATACAGCATCATATGGGGCAGGTCCAGGAAATAACAATGTTAATTATACTAACTCCTATACATATTCGTGGACTCGATCAGCGAATTCAACATATGCTAATCACTCTTTTATTGTTTATGCTAACGGGAATTCAAACTCAAATAATATAGTGAGTAATTCTGGTGCAGTACGCCCAGCATTACATCTCAATTTGTCAAAAGCCATCATAAACACTGCACCTAATGTTACAGTCGATGAATTGTGGAATAATGATGATGGTGTTATAAACGAAGATAATGCTATGATACTTGCAAAGTATCTAACCGCTAATTCATCATTTGATATGACAATTTTGGATAGTATGGCGTCCGCTGGGACCTCTGCCAGTACATTATCTAATCAAGTATTGGAGAGTGGCGTTCAAGGTGACACAGCGTATGCGTCAAAAGAAGCTGGTGAGAGCATAGTGGTTACTTTGGGTGGTTTGGAATGGTATGTCACATATTTGTCCAAAGATGAAAATGGTGATATCATAGCGACACTTTGGCTTACTAATAATTACCAATCTGCCTTTTTTGATAGGTCTCAAACTGATGGTGACAAATATGGATTTTTGAATGGGGCTTTGTATAGTGATTGGTCAGCTGACTGGAATGATATAGTGGCTGGTAATTATCCAAGTAACATGTACGGGACTAGTTACATTAGGGCTGTAACTCTTAATAATGGCGGTGAATATGCGACAAGTGTGAATAATTTAAGTACATACGAAAAATCAATCAATAGTATATTTGCCGATTTCACTATGACAAAGGCAGAAGGTGGTAGCGGATTAACAGACTTTTTGGTGACCCCAAATCAAGTTAATTGGCAAATAAATAGACAAGATACAAAGGGGCTTATTGGTTTAGCTTATTATATGAATGGTGATTCAACGACCTTGGGTACCGATTATCCAGGTTATGATTATTCCAGTTATTACAACTATGGTATATGGGGCAATGATTATCTGTGGTTGCCAAGTATGACAGAGGTCGGCTATGGTGATAATGCTGATGGTTTATGGGAATTAAGTGTAAGAGAAAGAATGAATTATGACGGTGTAACTACCACAGTATCCTCTGATGTCGTTATTGGGAGTAATAATTCTTCTTATCCAGGAGCTAATGCATATACTTGGGTTCGATCTGCTCGTTATGGTGATTATTCGGATGCTTCTATAGTTTATCAAACAGGTGTAACTTATACTTTTGGTAATATTTGTCGTTCTGGAGCGGTGCGCCCCGCTTTACATTTTAATTTGTCAAAAGCTTTGATACATACGGCCCAAAATGTAACAGTAGATGAATTATGGAACGAAGAAACTGGTGATATTGATAAAAATAATGCTAGTATATTGATGAAATATCTAACAGGTACGGAGAATGGAAGTATTTCATTACTAGACAGTATGGCATCAGTAGGAACTACGGCTAATACACTGTCTAAGATGACTCTGGCTAGTGGCGAACAGAATGATGTTCAATACGTTTCGAAAGAAACTGGAGAGAGTATAGTAGTAACTCTAGGTGGTTTAAAATGGTACGTTACTTATTTGTCAAAAGACAATAATGGTGACATAATTGCTACTCTTTGGTTGACGAATAGCACACAGGAATTATTTAAAAATTATAGCCAAACAGCTGGTGAAAAATATGGTTTTTACAAAGGTGGATTGTACAGTGACTGGTCGTATGATTGGTATGACAGTGCAATAGGTAGTTACCCAAGTAACATGTATGGTACCAGTTATGTTAGGGCAGTGACTCTCAATAATGGTGGGCAATATGCTATTAACAATTCAACTCTGTCTAATAATTATTCTAAGTCTTTAAATAGCGTATTTGCTGATTTTACTATGAGCAAAGCAGACGGTGGTAGTGGTTTGATAGAGTACTTGGTGACACCGAATCAAGTGAGCTGGCAGGCAGGTAGGCAAGACTCAAAGAATTTAGCAGGTCAGAGTTATTATCTCAATAACGAATCTGTTAATTATGGCGGTGACTTTAACGGATATGATTATTCTACAATTAATAGAGAATTATATAGCAAATGGGGCGATGATTATTTGTGGTTGCCAAGTTTAACAGAACTTGGGTATAATGATACTAATACTGGTTTGTGGGAAGTTGGCACAGAACAGCGAAAGAATTTTGATAGTAGTACAACGATCGTATCTTCTTCGACTATTGTTGGATCTAGTAATACAAATCCCAATTCTAATATTTATGCTTATGCATGGACACGCTCTGGTTATCGAAATAATGCGTATCGTGTACATCATGTTTATCCATCAGGGAATGGGAATTATGGTGACCAAGGCATACTGTCTCTCGCGGTTCGCCCAGCATTGCATTTGAATCTAAGTAAAATAATTTATGGTACAGAGCCATTTTCTCAGTTTATGGGCACAGATAGCCTTGGTCAGCCAGTAACATATTATGTGACTACCAGTGAGTATAGCACAGATGTTATTATAGATAGTGTCGTGATGGCAGGCCCCAAGCGTGCTAGTTTAGTAGTGCCTAGTACATATGTTTATAACGGTGTAACGTATTATATTCGGTCATTTGGCAATGGCACACAAGCATCTGATGGGGTTTTTTATCAGTCGAAGGATATTTTGACAAGTATTGATTTACCTAGTAGTTTCGTAGGAATAGGTGATTATACTTTTAGCGGGTGTACACAGTTAATAAATATAGGGGTTTCTAATAGAATCGTGCGAATAGGTGGTCATGCTTTTGAGGGCTGTGTTGGACTCACACAATTTGAAATGCCAGACTCATTAGTTGATATTGGTGAATATGCGTTTAACGGTTGCAGTAGCTTAGCAGAGATGACTATACCTAATAATGTTACGAATGTTGGTGCATATGCATTTAATGGGTGTTCCAATTTGTGCAATGTTTACTTTTTCAATGAATTTCAAAGTAATGATGATATAGGTACATATGCGTTTTATGCGAATATGGCCAGCGCAAGATATTGGTTTAATACACAAACCTGTTTGGATATTGCTATATCATCATATACACAAGACAATACGAGATTCAGTAATGGCAACTTGTACCTTATTTCTGGTGGAATCGTAATTAATGTTATAGGTGGTTCAGGTAGTGGCGTTTACCTTCCAAATGATATCGTGAGCATTAGACCATATACCAATTCAGACGCTAGATTAATATTTAGTGGTTGGTTTAGTAAAGATGGAGATATGCTTTTTGACGATGCAGAGTGGATATTTACCGCTACACAGAATATGGATATTTTTGCCGGTTATGAGTTTGCTTTTGCAAGTTATGACATTAATCATATATCTCAATTGTTTTGGTTGTCAACACAGGTTAGCAATGGAGTGGACTTTTCAGATACAATATTTAACTTGACTACAGATCTTTATCTTACTGCGGTTACAGACCAAGTTTGGCACACGATAGGAGATAATCTACATATTTTTAATGGTGTGTTTAATGGGAATGGATATTCCATATATTATAATGCCGCAGATAACGCAGTAATTAATGGAGGTATAGCGTTGCACGGCAACAATGTTGTGTTGTTTAGTACTAGCACGACTGGGGTTGTTATAAATCTTGGTGTAAATGGTGATATATCGTTGGGTGTTAATGACGCAGGCGATGCAGGTAACCTTTATCCAAGTGGTGAGGGGAAAAATAATGTCTGGGACGATGATATATTATCTATGCCTAGATGAATATTGATAACAAATAGTGTAAAATCGTAAATTATATGTATGCAATATTAAAACAATAAATATTAATAGTGGTTTAGTGCCACTATTTTCATTATAAATATTTTACTATACTGTCATAACTGAGTTATTAAAGATAATATATTATCTTATGAAAAATTTGACATATAAGAGTAAGAAAATAGTATTGTTGTCCTTGCTAATTTGTGTATTTATGTTTGGTGGCTGTGATCAAGATTTAAATCAAAAATTGCAAACAAATATATCTGAGTTTTGCACTTCGTATTTTATAGGGGAGACACAAAACTATTATGTAGAAGTATTTGGCGGAGAACGTGAGAAACCATATGAATTAAATGGAATAAGCGAAGAAAAAGTTACCTATTCTATTGTTTCCATTACTCCTAAGAGTAGTAATACGCAGGCTGACGAGATTGAGTATTGTGTTGAATTAAATGGTAAAACTTATGAGGGAGCTTTTGATGAGAGCCCTTTTGATGGGACATTGGCTGCTGATTTTTGCACTAGTTTGAAAGAAGATGATACTATCTTTGTATATATTAAGTTGAGAGATAATACAGAGGTGGCAAAAATGACATGCTTATCTAATATTTTTTTAATAGAGTATTCTACAGCGTTATCCAACATTGCTACTAACAGCGTCAATGAAATTTTATCAGCTACAGAAAATTTGTCATTAGGATTTGAATGTTATGTGCAGGTAATTAATAAAATGCCCATGCTTGAAAAATATTTTTGGTGTGTTAATATTGTAATTAATAATGGTAAAATCCTAACATATATAATTGATACAGAGACGGGCGAAATTTTGGCAAAAAATTTGTAACATTTTGGTATGTATTTTAATAAACTGGCTATGTAGAGTGGAGTGCTAAAGAAATTTATGTACAAATGATAACTACATAGAGAAATTTCTCAATTGTTGATTTACTTTCAAATTAGGAGGTTCAAAAGATGTTTGGCAAATTATTTTGCGGAATGGATAACTGCGGATGCGGTAACATGGGAAAGAACAGTAGCTGTGATGTACTTACACTTTTAGTAATTGTATATGTATTAATGAATTGTGGTATATTCAACTGTGGTCTTGACCTGTGTACAATTTTAATTTTGTTACTATTCTTCTGTGTTTGCTTCAAGAAAAAAGGTTGCAACTACGATTGTGAGTAAAGATAGGAGGCTCAGCAAAAAGCTGGGCCTTTTCTTTTTCGTGTTTTTTCGACAGCATAAAAAATAGTGTTCAGCAAAAAATGTAAATGTGATATTTTGGTTGTAATATCTCAGCAGGTTTTAAAAAATTTGTCGTTATATTCGTTGACAAAAAACAATCAATGAGATACAATATCAATGTTAATTACTTAAATCACAAGGAGACTTTTCATGAAAATTTTAGGCAAGTTAGGAGTGATGTTCGCAGCATTTGCTATGGTGTTGTCATTTGGTATTTTGAGTCCATCTATAGCAGTTAGTGTTACAGCAGCATCTACCAATTTTTTAGGCAACACACTGTCACTGAGTGATGTTCAGACTACTTACGACAGTACAGATGTGATTACAGCTGGGGATTACACTGGTGTGATTATACCTAGTGCGACAGTGTCTGGTGGTACACTTAATATTACCGCAAAGAATATTGCTGGACAGAATTATACAAGTTCTGTTCACCAAAATGTATCTTATAATGAGGGCAATGTAAATATGTTCTGCCCTGATAAGAGATTAGGTACATATGTTTTAACTTATTCTGTTACAAGTGATGATGGAGTAGTTACATCACAAGATGTTACAATTACATTTGAGGGATATATCCCTAGTTTTCAGTTTGCAGAGAATCCTGCAGCCAACGAGATTATACCTACTAGAGTTAATCCTGGTACAACATTGAGATTTGCATACCCAGATATAGTTTTGGCTGATGAGGACAATACTGTAATTCCTGCTGCTGATACACACGGTACCCGTGGTACCACTACTATTACCTTACTCAACCCTAGGTCTGAGGAGTGCATATTGAGTGAAGTAGAAGGTGCAATGCAGTATACAGTACCAAGTAATGATGTAATTTATGGTAATTATACCGTAAGATATGTTTATGTTAGTGAAGATGGATACACAATATCACAGAGTAAGACTATCAATGTAGTAAGTACTGACTCATTTGATCAAAATGAAGATGTTGAATTGTACATACAATCATTTAGTCCTTCTACAGATAGTATTACACTGGAGTTAGGTGTAGAAACTGATTTACCTGTTCCTACTGTTGTTAATACAAAAGATGCAAATAATGAGATAGATGTTCACACGGATATAACTATCCAGCACCTAGAGAATGGGACATGGTCAGAGGGTGAAACTATTACTAATTTCAAGTATACACCTACGCAAGCAGGACAGTATCGTATTACTTATAAGGTGACTGATTTTTATGGTCACACTTATACAAGGTCTTTGAATATAAAAACAGCTAGTTTGACCAGTAGTTCTCTTCAAGTTAAGATGGTAGCACCATATTCTACCGATGATGTTGTTAACATGAAAGAGAATTTTGATGATTTGGAAAACATTTCATACACTGTCCCTACAAAAATTGCTACAGACACCGATACAGCTGTAACCCTTCCAGCAATTTTTGGTATTGGTTTTGGTGATTATGATGACCTAACATTTACTCGTTCATATACTTTCAACGGTGCTACAACATATTTCAGTGAGCCAGCGAATGAGGCTTGTACAAAAATTTTTGATAGAGCAGGTACATATTCTATAAACTATTCTGTATCCTATACTAGTGATACATCAATTAGAGTCTCTTTGTCCACATTTAGAGTGGTTGTTGAGGATAATTTCACCCACACCGCACTTCCAGAGGTGAGTATTAGTAATGCCCCTAATAGCGTGCAAAAAGGTGATGAGTTTAGTGTCGCTATAGTTGCCAACGATTATGACGAAGATAGAGCAAACATTGTAGATACCAATATGGAATTGCATGTAAAATACTACTATGAGGGCGAAGAAAAAACACAAGCTCGTGATGCTATTATCGATGAGAATGGTAACTATGTTATTACAGTTTCAAACGAGGCAACTGCTAGTTCGTTGTACATATTTGGTACCGCAACAAATGACTTTGGTAATACTGGTGAGTCAGAATTAGTACAGGTATTTATAAGTGACAGTTCAAATGACAAGACCGCACCTACATTGGATAGGAGTAGCTCTACAGTTTCTACATTAGATGCGACATGGGGTGAGCGTGTTCGTGGTGACGTTGTAGAGATACCTGGTATATCTGCTACTGACACTGAGAGCAATGTTAAATTACAAGTTATAATTAGTAGAGATGGTGTGCCTACAGGCACTATGTTTACAAAGTATGCAACAGGTAAAACTGCTAGCATCACTGATGGTGAGTACTCATTTGCCTTGAATGAGGCTGGTACTTATACTATTACCTATGTCGCTACAGATGAAAATGGTAATATGGCTGTTTTAGCAATAGAGGTGAACTCAAATTCTGATGCCCAACCAAGTATTAGAATGAATTTAGAGGCTACTGCGGAATATGGTCAAACTATTAACCTTTATTCTGGTATTACAACATACCTAAATGGTGAGCGTGTTCGTTACACTCCTCAAATTGTTACTTTGCCTACAAAGTTAGATACTGAGACTTCAAGTGATTATCAAGATAGAGTGAGAACTGCTGTAGAGAGTATTTTGAGTACTGCTACTGAGAGTACTTTGTTGATAGGTATTGTTGGTAATCCTGCAGACATACTCAATAATCAATCAATTGTCGTTAGTGAGGATATAACAGTAAAGGCTTGGGCAGTTAATGTATCAAATACAGGTACAGTTAATCGTTACTATGATTTAAATGGTTCAAATGAAATTACTATTACCGTTAGCGATACTTTGGCTCCTGTATTTGGTATTGTGGGCGGTGACGCTAATCGTACACAACCATTCTATGACCAAGTGCCAGAGGGTCAGGAAACTACGTTAGAAGAGTTAAACAAAGTGGTTATACCTTGGTTTGATGCTTCTACCATTAATGACAATGCTGCTGGATATATTGGTAGCGGTGTTAATATGAGTAGTCTAAAGATTGTCGTACAATATGCAGATGCTGATGAGCCTTTAGCAACATTTACATACGAAGATGCAGACAATGAGAATAGTGTTGTAGCTACAAAAGATGGTAAAATCATAGCTACATATACATTGGAGGATAACGAAGGAAATGTTGCAGAAAAGTCTATCACATTTGAGATTGGTGACAATACACCTCCACAAATTTCATTAGGTAACTTGGATTTGACACAATCAATGCGTGTTGGTACTCCACTTACAATAGACTTAACACAAATCACAGTAACCGAGAATGAAGACAGTTTGGATTATACTGATGTTGATATTAGTATAACATGTGATGGTACTGCTGTTGACTTTACTCGTGCAAGTGATGCTGAGTCTATTACTGTGAACCTAGAGACTGCTGGTACATATGTAATCAGTTTTAGTTGTAAGGACACTGCTGGTAATACTTCAGATGTAATTACTAGGACATTTACTGTAACTTCTGATGCAAGTACCCCTGTAAATAGTACAACAGTATGGGGAACAGTATTGATTGTATTGGCACTTGTAATCCTAGGTGTTGTAATTTACTTCTTTGTTAAGCCTACAAAGTCAAAAGTGAGCCTAGACACAAGTAAGAAAAAGAGTGATGAAAACACATCAAAGACTGACAATAAAGATAGCAAATAGTTGCTAGATAAAAACATAAAAAAGATATGTAACTTCACATATCTTTTTTATTTACAGAAAATAAAATTAGAACAAATGTCTCATATTACATAAATTTATTGCAAATACATAACATTGGTGATATAATTTACTTACATAGGCAGTTCGGAGGAATATTGTGGATTTTAAATTACATTCAAAATATAAGCCAACTGGTGATCAACCAGATGCAATACAAAAACTTACCGAAGGTGTAAACGATGGTTTACGTTCTCAGGTATTATTAGGGGTAACTGGTAGTGGTAAAACATTCACGATGGCTAATATTATAGCAAATTTAAATAGACCTGCTTTGGTTTTGGCGCATAACAAAACTTTAGCTGCTCAATTATGTAACGAGTTTAGAGAATTCTTTCCAGAGAATAGAGTAGAGTTTTTTGTCAGTTATTATGATTATTATCAACCCGAGGCGTATATACCAAGCACAGACACATATATAGAGAAAGATATGTCAATGAATGATGAAATTGATAAATTGCGCCACTCAGCTACTTGCTCGCTATTGGAGAGGCGTGATGTGATTGTGGTTGCATCTGTATCATGTATATATGGTTTAGGTAATCCAGAGGCTTATTACAACAATGGCTTGACTCTTAGACCAAATCAAGAAATTGATTTACGAGAAGTGGTAAGGAAATTAATTTCAATGCACTACGAAAGAAAAAATGATGACTTTCAACGTTCTTCTTTTAGGTTAAAGGGTGATGTTTTGGATATATTTCCATCTTATAGTAGCGAAATAGCGGTGAGAGTAGAATTTTTTGGAGACACAGTTGAGCGTATATATGAATTTGATCCAGTTAGTGGCAGAATGATCAATACTCTAGAACACTTTCTCTTATTACCTGCTACACACTTTAATGCTAGTGATGAAATGACAAAACGTGCGTTAGCCCAAATTCGACAAGATGCAGATGAACAGATAGAGTTATTTAAACAACAAAATAAGTTAATAGAAGCACAACGTTTAAGTGAGCGAGTGGCACATGATATTGAAATGATAGAGGAAATGGGATATTGTAACGGTATCGAAAACTATTCTAGGTATTTTGATGGACGCCAGCCTGGTGAGCCTCCATATGTTCTGTTAGACTATTTCCCTAGTGATTTTATAACATTTGTAGATGAATCTCATATTACACTACCACAAGTGCGTGGTATGTATAATGGAGATAGAGCAAGAAAGAAAACTTTGGTGGATTATGGATTTAGATTACCAGCAGCATTTGACAATAGACCACTTACATTTGATGAGTTTGATGCAAAAGTAGGCCAGATGATTTATGTTTCTGCCACTCCAGGAGACTATGAATTACAGACTAGTAGTCAAGTTGTAGAGCAAATTATCAGACCTACAGGTTTGCTAGATCCTGTAGTTGAGGTAAGACCCACAAAAATGCAAATTGATGATTTAATGTCAGAGATCTTTAAGGTTGTAGATAAAAACGGAAGAATTTTAGTAACAACGCTTACAAAAAGAATGGCAGAAGACCTAACGAGTTTTTTACTAGAGCATGGTATCAAGGTACGGTATTTACATAGCGAAATAGATACTCTAGAGAGGATTGCGATAGTAAATGCTTTGCGTGCGGGTGAGTTTGATTGTTTGGTTGGCATTAACTTACTTAGGGAAGGACTTGATCTACCAGAAGTGCAATTAGTTGCTATACTTGATGCAGATAAAGAAGGTTTTTTACGGAGTGATCGTTCTCTTATCCAGATAATTGGTAGAGCGGCTAGGAATAGTGATGCAAAAGTTATTATGTATGCTGATACAATAACTGATAGTATGCAAAAAGCTATTGATACAACGAGTAGACGCCGTGTTATTCAAGATGAATACAATAAAAAACATGGAATTATTCCAAAAACCATTATTAAAGATATTACAAATACGCTAGAAATAACTAAGAGTGTCGAGATAAATGATAATAGTAGCAAAAAAGAAATAACAAAAGAAATTGAAAAGATCAAAGCTTTGATGAGTGCGGCGAGTAAAGCTTTGGATTTTGAGCGCGCCATAGAGTTACGAGAGCAATTGAGCACTCTGCGCAAGATGTTAAAAGAGGAAAAATAGATGCAAAAAGATATAATAATTAAAGGTGCTAGAGAAAATAACTTAAAAAATATCAGCCTAACTATTCCAAGGAATAAGTTGGTTGTTTTTACTGGTGTAAGCGGGAGTGGTAAATCCACACTTGCTTTTGATACCATTTTTGCCGAAGGACAGAGACGATATATAGAATCATTGTCTAGCTATGCTAGGCAATTTTTGGGACAGATGCAAAAACCAGACATTGATAGCATTGATGGATTGAGCCCTGCTATAAGTATTGACCAAAAAACTACATCAAATAATCCCCGTAGTACTGTAGGTACGGTAACTGAGATTTATGATTATTTGAGACTATTATTTGCTAGAGTAGGTACTCCACATTGTCCAAAATGTGGTAGAGAAATTAGCCCTCAAAGTGTTGATAACATAGTAGATAATGTTATAAAGAATTATCCAAATGGTGAAAAAATAATTGTTTTAGCACCTGTGATTAGAGGACAAAAGGGTGAACACGCAAAGACGCTAGAGGGCTTTAAAAAGTCTGGATTTGCCAGAGTCGATATTGATGGCAAAATGTACACACTTGATGAGGATATTAAGTTAGATAAAAACAAAAAGCATACGATCTCAGTCGTGGTAGACAGAATTATTCTAAAAGATGGCATAGAGAATAGGCTGACTGAAGCTGTTGAGACCGCAACTAAGACTGCCGATGGACTAGTTGCTATAGTTACTCCAAACAGTGAGCAATTGTATAGTAATAAGTTTGCTTGTCAACATTGCAATATTAGTTTTGATGAGATCACTCCTAGATTGTTTAGTTTTAATAATCCATTTGGTGCTTGTCCAGAGTGTCACGGACTTGGTTTTACTACAGAGATTGATCCCAATTTAATAGTCAAAGACCCAAACAAGAGTATTCGAGAGGGCGCATTAAATGTCTCTGGTTGGAATATAGATAACAGTTTATTTAGTGCTCCTTATTTTGAGGCTTTGAGCAATAAATACCATTTTAGCCTTGATGTACCATACAAAGATTTACCAGAGGATATAAAGAATATTTTGCTTTATGGTAATTGCGGAGAGGAATTGGACTTAGAATGGAGTACAAAACGATTCTCTGGTAATATGCGTGGGTCATTTGAGGGAATAATTAATAATTTGGCTAGACGTTATAAAGAAACTACAAGTGAGTATGTAAAGGGTGAAATAGCCAAATATATGCGAGATAAGCCTTGTAAAGTTTGTAATGGTGAGCGACTACGTGATATTGCCTTAGCTGTTACTGTTGGGAAAAAGAATATTACACAACTCACCAATATGGATATTGATGAATTGCTAACTTTTTTTAAGAATTTAAAATTACCCGAGGCAAAACAAATTATTGCTAACCCTATTATTCAAGAGATTAATGCTCGATTGACATTTTTGTGTGATGTTGGTTTAAATTATTTAACTTTAGCAAGGAGTGCTAGCACATTATCGGGTGGTGAGTCCCAGCGTATTAGATTAGCTACACAAATAGGTAGTGGTCTCACTGGAGTTGTGTATATTCTAGATGAGCCTAGTATAGGCTTACACCAAAGAGATAATGAAAAACTAATTGGTACACTAAAGAAATTACGTGATTTGGACAATACATTAATAGTGGTAGAACATGATGAAGATACCATTAGAGAGGCTGATTACATAGTAGATATAGGGCCAAATGCAGGTATACATGGCGGTAATTTGGTGGCATGCGGCAGTGTCCAAGATATAATAGACGAACCTAAATCAATTACTGGACAATACTTATCTGGAAAGAAGAGAGTAGCATTGCCACCTGTTAGACGCAAGCCTAACGGTAAATATATAACTGTCAGAGGAGCGGCAGAAAATAATTTACGAAACTTAGATGTAAAATTTCCTGTTGGATTGCTGACTGTTGTTACTGGAGTAAGTGGTAGTGGCAAGAGCAGTTTAATTACAGATATCTTATATCCAGCGTTATCCAATAGACTCAATCACAGCACAATGCGTGAAGGTAGGTACAAAAAAATTGAAGGATTGGAGTATGTTGATAAAGTAATTGCAATTGATCAAGACCCAATAGGGAGGACACCACGTTCAAATCCTGCTACCTATACTGGAGTATTTACTCAAATAAGAGAGCTTTTTGCATCTACACCAAGTGCAAAAGAGCGTGGATATCAAGCTGGTAGATTTAGTTTTAACATATCCGGTGGTCGTTGTGAAACTTGCTGTGGTGATGGTATAAAAAAGATAGAAATGTATTTTTTGCCTGATTTATATGTACCTTGTGAAGATTGTAAAGGCAGACGTTACAATAAAGAAACTCTGGAGGTCAAATATAAAGGTAAATCACTATATGATGTATTGGAAATGACTGTAGAGGAGGCTTTGACATATTTTGAAAATCATAGCCAAATTTTGAATAAAATTCAAACATTGTATGATGTTGGCTTGGGATATATAAAGTTGGGGCAACCAGCTACTCTATTGAGTGGGGGAGAGGCTCAGAGAGTTAAATTAGCTACTGAGTTGTCAAAGAGAAGCACTGGCAAAACTGTTTATATACTTGATGAACCGACTACTGGGTTGCATATGTATGATGTTGATAAATTGGTGAGTATTTTGCAAAGATTGGTAGATGCAGGTAATACAGTAATAGTTATAGAGCACAACTTAGATGTTATAAAAGTCGCTGATTACATTATAGATATGGGACCAGAAGGTGGAAAATATGGTGGTAATGTAGTTGTCACAGGGACACCCGAGGAAGTAGCCAAATCAGCGAATAGTGAGACGGGTAGATTCTTGGCATCAGTCTTGGAAAAAAGTAAAAAGTAAAAAAATACAGAGTACTTTCGTGTTACTCTGTATTTTCTAGTTATTTACGCTTTTTTATCACTCTGTCTTTGCGGGCTTTTTGAATATCTTTTTCTTCTTGTTTCTTTATCTTTGCTTTTTCCATTTCGAGAATTTCTATATCACGTTTTATTTGAACTATATTTTCATTTAATTGTTCAATTGTTTTTGCATGATCTTTTTCCTCTCTTTCTGGTCCTTCTATTTCTATACCAGTATCACTAGCAATTTCCTGTGCTGTAGCATATTCTTCTTGTTCTTTCTTAAATTCTTCAGTTTCTTCTTTTAAGAATTTCTCAGTCATTGCCAATTCTTCATTTAGATTGCGTAATTTTTGATTAATAGCATTAGCTCTATCTCGTCTGCTTACATCTTTTAATAGGGTCTCAACTCGATCATAGTTGGTGCTAACAGATACTGTTTCTGCACGCTTTTCACGAAGTCTCTTGATACTAAAGCCTACGACAGCTACCACTACAGCGATTGCTATTATAACTGTAGGTATTGCAACCCAATCAAAGTTAGGGTCATAGGTTTCTTCTGTATCTTCAGCATTAGTAGTAGCATTTACTAGAGAAATTATATTCTCAGGGTAGTCATCTTCGCTTTCGTATTCGCTCATTTCATTGTTATATGTGTCGCCAGTTATATTCTCTAGAGTAAAGTTGTCAAAGAATACAAATCCACTAGTCATCGCATCTAAGCTACCCAAAGCTAATTGTACTGTTATTTCTGTATCTTCGCTAGGGCAGAAGTACATTACATACTCAACGAATTGATTATTCTCGTCATTAAATGCATCAATATTGCTACTATAGGTTACTTTGTTACCGTCTTTATCTGTTGGAGTAGTATCTATACCAGTAAACAGTGCTCCCTCTATGCCATTTACAATTATACTAGCTCCATATGGGATAGTGCTGGAATCATCTGCCAGTAAAGCATTATCTTGATTTTGCGATAATAAGACTGTTTTTACCGAAACAGTTAATTTATAATAACTTTCTGCAGTTAATGTATAAGGAAGTTTATTGGTAAAGTAGTAGTAGGAATCATTATCAGCGTAGATAAATAATAAATTTTCATTTTTTGTTGTAGTAGGACTTGCATAAACAGGTGTACCGTCTAGGTTGTTTGTGTTTATAATACCAGCCATTTCTGCTACATCATATGTTGACAAACTGTTTGGATCTAATGTACCTTCCCACATCGCTGGTGAGCCAACATTATTTTGGGTACTTACGCTAGAATCAAAGGTATCTGTGGTTAAATTTAACTTGTAAATAGTCTCATTATCTACTATAGCCTCATCAAATTCACTTGCAGTGCTTGATACTAGTCGACAGTTATCAAAGAATGCAATACCTGTTGTGGGTTCGTTCTCGGAACCAAGATATAGATATGGGGTAATATCACTTGTGGAAAAATATGATTTAATATAAACGGTATAAGTTTGCCAAGTGCTAGTATCAGATCTTACCTTAAACCAAATCAATGTGTTATCATTAGCGTCTTTCAAATATACAAATGCGCCACTACGGGAATTATTAATTATTTGAGTTTGAACATCAATACTAAATTTGTAATAACCAGAGTCTGTGGTGCTTGTACTAGTGGCATCAAGAGTGACACTTGTATCATTGTAGTAACCTTGGTAGGTAGGAGAGTTGTTTCTCAGATACAACACATTGTGCTTAGCATTAGAGTCAGGTCTTGTAATGTCATTCCCTAATGAATATTTGCCAAATTCCTCTGGGTCAATATTAATAACTCCATATTGTATATTTTCATTTTCGTTAGCTTGATCATGAGTCCAGTTTGTTGGAGCGTCTGGGGTAGATGAGTCAGAATCACTTTCAATGTAGTTAAACAGCCCATTGGTAAAGTTTAACTCTGCTGTAGGATAAATGTCTAGTGACTGATTTTGTCCTATAGATGTAGCACTCGCTTTTTGTTCAGATGTTATTATTTGTGAGGTTATTCCAGCAAAAAACACATATCCAGTTGCATTCTGGTCAGTACTACCGATACCTAGGAATAGGTTAGCCGTCGTATCGCTCAAAGGATTACCTGTAACATAGAAACAATACTGTGTCCAATTGTTTGTAAACTTGCTTTCGGTATTACTTAAGGAAGCAAAAGATGCAGTTTGATAATTAGGAGCGTCAGGGTCAGTAGAAGTTAAATCGTCGCCCTGAATCTGTGCATATACTGCTCCAGAGGATATATTTCCTTTGGCCCAAAAACTGATTCTATAAATTGTGTTACGTTTGATAGTAATATCATTTGATTGATAATATCTAAATCCATCTTCTGCACTAAAAGCAATTGCCTTTGCTCCAATTAGACTACCATAGTTTGTGCCAGGTGTGATATCAGTTAATTGACCATTGGAGCCAGAATAGGTGTTTAGGTCTACGATGTTAGCAAATGCGTTACCTGTACCAGCAACATCAGTCCATTTACTAAAATCAGATTCAACATAACCATCTTGTCCAGCACTTTGATTAACAATATCGGTCCTCAAATCAATTATTTTTGAGCGAGTGGTCTCTGTAGCTCGGTCCTCAAACAAGTTTTGAGAATATTGTTGTATGATTATGTTGTCAAACAGTACCATACCTCTAGAAACTTGCGCAGGACTCAAGACACCTTCTTTTTTTGTACCCAAGTACAATTCAATGCCGACAGATTGATTACTAATGTTGCTAGTTGCAACCCAAAAAGTATAACTCTGCCATTGTTTGTTTGTTTGTATAGGAGTTATTTTTGAATTATCGTTACCATCTAAATTTGTGCCAGATAGATAAATTGATGCAAATGCGTCATTATCTGTCCATACATTAAAAGATATAGAGTAAAAACTACCAGCAGAGAGTTCCACGCCATCATTTGATGAGTATCCCTGTGATACAGCAGAACTATCCGAATTTATCATCAAAACTTTTTCCTCGCTA
>CALWPF010000001.1 GCA_944383355.1 uncultured Clostridia bacterium | reverse complement strand
ACCTTCGCTACTGTATATTACTTCTGCAACTTGCATAGACCCAATACAATGGAATTAAGTTAAATAAATAATCCCAACTGATGTGATTTCAATAGGGATTTTTTTTATTATAATATGCAATATTATAATTGAATTTTTGCTATTTTTTATTATCCAAAATCAATAAAATTTATAAAATTTTTTATATTTTAATTATTATAATTTTAATTTATTTATTAATTTTTACTATAATCATTTTTATTGTATTTAAGAAATTAATTATATACACAAAAAAGGAAAAGATGCCCAAGTAGCGGGACATCTTTTGTTGTCATATCAAGATTACGAACACAGTAAATTATTGTTATGCAAAGCTAAATAACCATGACAGTATACTATTGCCGAAACTGCCATCAGGAAGTATGCTATCTACCACACCTTGGAATGTATCAAGCGATACTGGGCCAAAAAATCTGCAGTCTTTGCTACCATCTCTATTGTCTCCCATGCAAAATATCATGCCCTCTGGGATAGTAATTTCATTGCTACCTTCTATCTTTTGTTCTAATTTGGTTTGCCAATATTGTTGAGTAGTAAAATATTCAAGATTGGTGGTGCTGGCGCTTGACAATACATATTCTTCTTGTAATGGAGTGCCATTTAGATACACAATAGTGCTATGTGTCTCGGAATCATATGTCATTCTTATCCTATCTCCGCCTACAGCGATAACTCTCTTTATCAATAGGCTCTTTGAGGTATCATAAATCTGAGTATATTCACTAGGGATAGACGAAATATCCAAAATGACTATATCACCGTGTTTGGGCTCAGCAAACTTATTGACCAATACAATATCTTGGTCATTTACACTGTGTGCATTTAATGTCGGTTGCATGCTCGTACCATGTACTGGTTTTGCGTAATGAGATGCGAGGTAAATAAACGCAGTACTGACTATTACAATTAGTAGCAAGTATAGTACAGTCTTGATAGTAATTTTCCACCATGGGGCAGGGCGATAAGGCTTAGTAATAGTGTCAAAATCTTGATACATATTTATTCCCTCCTTTTATATTTTTTACACAGTAAAGTACACAAAATAATTTTAATATTTTATTGCAATTTAAATAAATATAGAGATTAAAA
This sequence comes from uncultured Clostridia bacterium, assembly GCA_944383355.1. Taxonomy (GTDB): domain Bacteria; phylum Bacillota; class Clostridia; order Christensenellales; family UBA1242; genus RUG666. Next base: position 110,145 of record CALWPF010000001.1, on the reverse strand, counting down.
TAATGATTAAAATTTTATTTTTTATATTCTTTATAATAAGTATGTTGCTAAGTAAAAAATTCACAATATATTTTATTTTTTTTGATACAAAAAATATTATACTCATTACTAATTTATTTAGCAACAAAAAATTAATAAAAAAACGAAAGAGCACAATTTACTCTTTCGTCTAATTTTTATTAACGATCATATTCTGCATCGTAGTTGATTATGCTGTCCGAAATACATTTTTCGGTAACCTCAAGTCCCTCAATAGACTTTATCTCAGTCTTTTTATTTTCTAGGTCTTTGTAGTGCTCAAAAAAGTGTTTCATCTCATCAAAAGTATGCTTTGGTAGGTCATCTAGACACCTTGCATTTGCATAAAATGGATCACCCTTTGCTACTGCGATGATTTTCTCGTCCATTTCACCATTGTCTATCATCACAATCATTCCAATTGGCCTACAATCTACCAATATACCACTATCCAATGGCTCAGATGTAATTACTAGTACATCTAGTGGGTCACCATCGCCACCCAAGGTGCGTGGTATGAATCCATAATTTGCAGGGTAAGCCATACTGGTGTGTAGTATCCTGTCAAAACGAATAAACCCAGTTTCTTTGTCCAATTCGTATTTAACCTTGCCACCTTTTTTTATCTCAATCACAGCGGTAAATTCTGTAGGTTTTATCTTTGATTTCTCCATATCGTGCCAAATATTCATAATAATCTCCTTTGTCAGCAATTGTATTTTGTATGTTAGCATATTTGCACGCAAAAGGCAAGTAAAATCAATCTATATTTTGACTATATAAATTATCGAAATGGAGGCATATTAACTAATGCAGAGGTTTTTTGTTTTCATTTTTGACAATTATTGACATTACTCTATATTTATGTTAAAATATTATATCTATAGATATAACAGGTGTAATTGGAGGGAAGATATGCCTAGTAATAATATTTTGCAGTCGATTTTTAATAAACAAAATTTAAGGAAAGCAGGTGGTGTAATTGGTGCTACCTTTTATACTGGAATGAAGGAGGCTGTTAGTTCGCTAAGGTCTGCTTTTGATTTTGCACTCAATCCGCCGGATCTATCTAAGAGCAAGTATTATTCACTGCACATCGCAGGTTGGGGATTGCAGGCTATGAGTGGTGTGGCTCATGCAGTTAATTTTGGACTAAAGGCTTGTCACAACAGGCGTGTTCGTTATCAGAGATTGCGTCCTAATACCAGTTTTAATAATACCAAGATTATGATGGTTACAGGTGAGGAGGGGATAGCCAAACGAGCTTCAGATGCACCTCGTTGGAATCTGCACAAGGAGAGAGTAGCACTCAAGAGTTTTATGAATCAAGGTGGGTACTTTACTCTCAATACCACTGGTGACCTTCAATCAGCAAAGGCATTGGCAGATGCTTTGCATGCTCCTCACAATGAGCGTGTCGCTATAGCTAGTAACTATGGTGCCCGTATTGTGAGTTATGATGCTAATGGTAATGAGGTGGATTTGCTAAACAGATATATTGCTCAAACTACCATGAATGATATCCGTAACTTTTTGGCTAATAACGGTTACGGAGATACTTTGCTTGTCGCAAATGGTGGGTTGTCAAAGTCATATATGGTCTCAGCTGATCCCAATGCTGGAGATGCCTTGGGGCAGTTTAGAGCAAGACACAATGCGAGAGCAGATATAGAGTACAGCGAGGACCAGTTTAATGGTTTATTATCTAGTACCAATAGTTTGACAATAATGCAAGAGGTGCACAGCGGTGAGGCTCCTACGAGACTGGATAATATGCGTATGGTACTAGCCATGGCTGGGCAGTCTAGTACTACTTTGGCTGATAACATAACTTTTCAATTTGGTCGAGATGGATCTTTGGTGATTACTCCTGATGGCTGTGATAAAATGACTGCGACCAATACTATAGCGAATCATATGGGTGTGGATACAATCAATGTAGGTACTCGTCTGACCTGTGTTGCCGATGTGATGCATTCATTCACTCTAGGTGATGTGCGTGCATTTATTGCCAATCAACAAGCCAGTGGTGTTAATGTTACTGAGCAAGATTTATTAGAGCAATATTACCATGCTGATACATCTATTTTAGAGAACATTGATGCCAATGGAATGTTTGTGGACTATTTGTTTGACGATCCAGATGCCAAAGAATTGGCAGATGTAGTCAGTCAATATTTTATGACTAGAGCTCAGGGCTCGGATACTATTACAGTCAATTTTGATAATTACAAAGCTGTTATGACTGAGCGCCTTATGTCTATTGTATATGGAGATGTACAATCTAACTTGAATACTGCTATTGCTGATTACAGAGTCGGTAATTTTGTAAACGGCAGTCGTGATGGTCAAGAACAGTTGATACACACTTTGCAAAATCAGTGTGATACCGCAAGGAATTATTTGAGCTATATGATTGACCTATTGCATGCAGAAAATACAGATATAGATTTTGCTACCATGCAAGGAAATAGTTTTGTTGATCAAATACAGCGTAGCCAAGAGATGTATGCCAATGCTACTCAGCGTTTGGCTGCAAACAATATGAGAGCGACATATACCAAGCAACAACACGAAATGTTTACATTGTTACAGCAATATACTGCACCAAATCCTACACCTCCTGGTGCTACGCCTCCACCAAATTCCCCAACATATTACAATCCCGATCCTGATATAATTAATCAAATTTTTGTAATGGCGATAAACGCTAGAGATAGTGGACAGCCAATACAGACTACTTATGCTCCTATTATTGCTTTGTTGCAGGCAGAGATGGCACAGCAACAGCAACAACAGCAGCAACAACAGAATCCTGGACCGACACCTCCTCCAGGTGGCAACACCCCCGGTGGTACCCCAGGTGGTGGCACACCAGGCGGTGGAGCGCCTGGCGGCGGGAGTGGGACTGGTAATCCGGGTGGCACAGGTAACCCAGGAGGAACTGGTGGTGTAGGGAGTCCTGGTGGAACAGGTGCTCCTGGAGGTACGGGTACCCCAGGTGGTGGAGCCGGAGCCGGTAACCCGAGTGGTACAGGCGGACCAGGTACTAGTGATGATGACTATGAGCCTAATGATACTGAGGCGGAGGACAATACTGAGGCAACAGAAGAAGATACTGATTCCAACACTGGAGAAGGCTCAGGCGATACTGGAGCTGGTGATGAGAATGGTGACGAAGATACTGACGTTGAGGAGAATACCGAGCAACAATCACCATTTAGGCAAAGATTGATGAATGGAAATACCAGAGTGACTATACCAATGGACGCTGATACTCAGCAATATGTAATGTCTATGCTCACATTAGCAAATAGGTATTCTAATGATTTGATAAGAGCAAAATACACCAATGATTTGACCGACCAAGAGAGAGTTAGATTGAGCAATAATATGACCACTTGTTACAATAATATCAAAGCAGCCATTACTAATGGTGTACATCTTGATGGCGACAATTTGGTGCCAAATAGATATGCTAACCGTGGGCGTGAGAGGAATGAGGCTAGTAGATTGTTTGATAGATTTATGGCATCAAATGCTCATATTACTGGTGATGTTAGGAGAAATAACTCGGATATAGCTCACAAGCTAGAGATGTTTGATACTAGAGCAGAGATTCAAATTAACCGTATTAACCAATTGTTGCTTGGTGGAGTGGAGGTGACTCCTAGTGGTGATGTGATATTAGGAACAGGTCCTAATAGGATTTTGGCAGAGCCTGTTACTTTTGAGCACTTGGCAGAGGTAGATCCAGAGTTGGACTTTATGTCAATTGCACAATCGTTGCAAGAGAGTGGGGTATCTATGGAGGAGGTAGATGTTAGGCGTGCCTATACCCTCCAAGATATAGCGTTAGTAAAATATGCTGCTAGAGTAAATGAGGCAAATAGGAACCTAGCAAAAGACCGTGAATACTTGGATAAACGAAAAGATGATCCTACATTCCGTGCAGGTAATTTTACTAAATTACACATAGATAATATGTCAAAAGTATTAAATACAAGATATATTGGTCAAGTGCGTCAGAATGGGGTCAAGGTGATTTTGCGTGGAGACAATATGGTAGTTGTACCACTCAAGAAAAAAGATGAGGTAATAGATGTCAACAAATTACCTCCTTATGCTATCACATTAAATAGAGAAGACCTGGCTCAATTTAACTTGGATTATGATAGGGTATATAGAGAGCAAGAAGAATTACTAAAACAAGAATTGGCAGAAAAATCAAAATTGGCAGAGGAGGCAGAGGCTAGACAAAGTGCTAAACCTACTGATGCAAAGGAAACTAGATTGAGGGCTGAGGAGGCTGTTGCAAAAGAGGGGGAGGCGCTAAAAGGACAGACTGGGTTAATGGATAAAGGTGATGAGCGTACAGTATTGCGAAGCGGTAAGATTGACGAAAGTGCTCCTACACCTCCTGCCGAGGCTAATGATGCGGAGACAGAGTTTACTGCTGGAGTAGAGTCTTTTGTGAGCGAACATCCAGAGGTTGACGAAGATGCAATCAACACATCTGAATCAACAGAGCAAGCGCCTGCTGTTGAGGCAGAGACTGATACGCAAGATAAGTCACAACAACCCAATACTGAGCAACCAAAAGTTGAATTGGATATGTTGATGGCTCCTTATGAGGCGGAGATAAAATATTGGAATCAAAAGATAGAAGAAGCCAAAGCCAATGGAGACCCTGACATGATTGAGTATGCTACTGATAAGCGGAAAGAGACAAAAGATGCTCGTGACACTGCTCAGTGGAGCAGGGCAAATAGACGCTATGATGAAATGAAAAAATACAAGGCTATTGTTAATGATCCAACTGTAACTAATGTCACTCAAGAGCAGTACGATAAGTATATGCAGAGGCTTGAGGATAACGTAAATAAGAAACTTGACAAAGAGATAGCAGATTTTCGTGGTATTCCTCAGCAAGTGGAGACAGACAGAGAAACAAGTAGGACAGCAAAAGTTGATATGAGTGCTACGGAGGCATCAACTATAGAGAGTATGCCAATAGAGAGCCCTCATATGGCACGAGACAAGACCGATATAGAGGAAATGTCGAGTACCATTCCTACGCCAGATACAACCAGTACCCCATCAAATGATGTAAAAATAGATACACCAAGGGCGGAAACTGTGCAGAGTGACCAAAGTTCGTCCAAAGAAGAAGAGAGACGGGTGCGATTGGATATGCCGCACGCTCATTTTGTGGCAGAGACAAAATATTGGGGTGACAAAGCTAAACAAGCACTTGATGCAAATGACTTTGAACTTTTTGATAAAATAGAAGTGAAATTAAAAGAACTCCAAGTTGCTCAAGATAAGGCATTAGATGCGGGGCTCCAAAGGCAAGCTGCATATTTTGAAAAATATCATGATGTAGCGACCCCAGGTATATTGTGGGTTACACAAGAGCAGTATGATAAATATATGAGTAAGCTTAGTGAAAAAATGGTAGATAGACTGGACAAGGAATATGATACAATAACAAAAGATTATAACATTAATACTGCCAAGGCTGCAAAAGAGCACGAGGATAATATTAACATGAGAACAAGTGCTACTGATAATGTGGCACTGACATCAAGTGAAGTAGCACAACAGCCAAAGAGTGCTGGAGCAGATATATATGCTAGGGCTCTAGAGGAGGCAGATGCAGACGCAGAATATCAGCCAGAGAAGCAAGAAATAGATGACACTGTCATCACTCCTTATGAGCAAGACTATACCAAAGAAGGCGGATCTTATTATATCAAGAGGTTAGATCCAGAGCCAGTCGCAGAGGCATATGAGAAAGAAAACGGAGAATCATTTGAAGACTCACCATATGCTGGTTTTAATGAGGAGCAGTTGAATCGACTTAAATCTACTGATGAATCTACCAAAACTATGACTTAACTATGACCTAGCATATAATTGGGCAAATTTTTGTTGTAAACAAATTGGTTTTGATTTTGATAAAAATAATTAAAGAAGTTGGATTTTTCCACTTCTTTTTTTGTTATAAAAAATAAATTAATTATATTTTAAATAAAAAAATAATCACTAATTTATTGCAGTATATCTAATAATTTATTTTGTATGCGGATAGTTGGCTAATTAACGCAAATAATCCATAATTTTAATTATATAATAGGCTCGGTTGATATTTCAACAATAGGTAGTTTGGTGATTTGATTATTAAAAAATATTATTTAGTAAAAATTAAGTATTTAAGGTTCGTAGCCTTTGAAACTGGCGGAAAAAAGATAGTGGGAAAATTGTTTCCACTATTTTTGTATTAGTTCGAAAAACAATTAACTGAATTGCATATTTTTTTATAATTTATTTTTGATTAAATTTTTTTAGATTTAAGGACTGTAATTTTGTTTTTAGATAGAGATAAAATTGTAATTATTAATAAAAAAAATTTGTGAAATTATTGTTCTATATGGATACGCATTGACAAACCTTTAAATTGATGTATTAATAAATAAAAAAATATTAATGAGTTAAACTAATCAAAAGTTTTGTGTGCTTTGTAGTATTGTTGAATTTTAATCAAGCGACAGCCTTTGATAACTTCTCTAAAGATGTGCAAAAATATTACAAAAATATACAAAATCGTTTGAGTTTTTTATATTGTTTTGCTAAAATATAGGTGATATTGTATGGGGAGGAGGTGTTTTGGCATAATGGCTGGTAATAATAAAAAGAAAAAACAGTCAAATGATTCATCCATTGTGGCAAAACGCAAATACATAATTGACGAAGAGCAACCTCAGATAGACAATATTGACGTTACTTTTGATCCCAATACACCCAAAAGTGTGCTAAAAAACTCCATGCAGAGAGAGGCAGCCACTAGTATGAATCTCAGCAAAAATACTATTAAAATGCGGAGATTTAAGGTCGATCAGATGGAAGATTTTGCTAACGAATATTCCATTTCGCAGACCGAGCCGTCTGTGTGGTCGAGTATACTAAACATTTTTAATGTTGTGTTGATAACGATAGCTCTTGCGATTGCATTTTTGGTAGCTTTTGGATTGTTGTTTGGTTTGCGTGTGTGCGCTGTTGTTACCAATAGTATGGAGCCTACCATCAATCAGGGGGACCTGGTGATAGTCAAGCCAATTGACCCAGAGGATATACAGATAGGTGATATATTGAGCTATGTCAAGCAAGACGGAGTAACATATATACACAGAGTATCCGAGATGGAGATAAATACCACTGACCCATCACAGACAATACTACTGATGTCTGGTGACAATGTAGATGAGTGGGGCGATCGAGTGGACCGAGTGGGAGCATTTACAGTGCAGGGTATATATGTGATAGCATTACCAGGAATGGGCAATTTCTTGCTGTGGGTTAGGACAAACTGGATATTGACTATCGCTATTGTTGTGACCATTGTCATATTCCTTGCATTGCTCAAGCATTTTGTAGACAAGGCTCACAACAAAAAAGTAATGGCAGAGTATCTTGCACAGAGGCGTGTGCTTGACAAACGACAAGAGCGCAAGTTCCGTGCATACAAGCGTCAAAAAGAGGCAGAGGATTTTGATGAATTATTAAAAGGCAAAAAGGAGGATTGAGATAGGTTATGACCGACGTGGCAAAGAATACAGTAAAATTAGTGCTGATTATTGCTATGATACTATGTCTGGTTAGTGGTACCGTTGTGGGCGTCTGCTATGCAATATTTAGCAAGTCTATTTCAGATACAATTGATCCTACTGTTGCATCAATGTCTACCGCTCTGTATGCTGTCAATGGCAATACGCTCGGTACTCAATACACCTCAGGGCAAAAGGTAATTATTTATGCGGATAGTACTGCTACATCTCAGTCTGTAGCGATACAAAATACTAGTGATATTAGCGTAGTAATGCGTGCTAGTGTGCAGGTGGTTTGGGAAAAGTCTGATGGTACTCAAGTATCTGTTGCTGAGCCAGGAACATATGAAATTACTCCAATTGATGGAGTTACGGGTACTGGTATTTTGGCGAGTTATTCGGGCTGGACACTGGTAGAGACAGGATACTATTATTACAATAGTATAGTAGCTGCTGACGAGACGGTACCATTTATCACTGCTACAGCTCAAAATGTTACCTCTGTACCTACTGATGCTACTCAGATGCGTGTCAAGATTATGGTAGAGGTAATGCAGAGTGTAGGTAATCACTTTGTGGGTGAGTGGGCTATAGATGATAGATGGGCTGACGCTGGTGGACTAGGTAGTAGTACTACTGTAGATGGCGTCGCACTATCTACCTACCAGTCTATGATATCAGCTAACTTAAAACCTAATGGATCAGGTAGTTGGACTGAGATAACGGCTCCAGCAAGTGGAGCAAATATTACATCGTCAAATGCTTTCATCTTACCTATTAATAGTACCAACCTTAATAATGCATTTAATATGAATATACTGAATGCTGGTACAGGTAGCAACAATTACTTGCGAATTTATAACAATAGTAGTCAGTACTTGTTTGCTGGTGTGAAATATCACCTGCAATTAGTCTCAGGTGATGATACGAGTGGCTATCAAGATGTGAATACGACAGGTATTGGAGATTATCAAGATTTAACAGCAACCATTAATTTCCAAACTAATTGGATTAGTGGTTATGACGGCACTTCTGTGAGTAGCTTTACTTTAGGGGTGACTAATAACTATGGATTTATATACGATAAATTGTTAGCACCTGGTGAGAGTGTTGGGGCATTGACCTCTACTATAACCCTAGGAGGTATAGAGAGTACTAGTGCCTTGCTGACAGATAGTTATGCTCTGCGTGTTTCGGTAGAGGTATTTTGTGTAGAGTCTGCTATTGTTTTGACTAATAACAATACGCAATATTCTGATCCTTTGTCTAGTTCGCTAACTTATGGCAGTCAATATACTAGTATGTTGAGTAACTGTGCATTTAACTCTAGTTGGGCTACAGATGCTACTACTGCAGGGAACAACATGCTTAGTCTTTTGAGGGATAATTTGACTACCAAGTACTCTGTATGGTTAAAGGCAATTTTTGGTCTAGATGCTGGTAGTGAGGTTAGCGGTGGTAGCGTGATAGATGATTCTATGGACGGTAGTTCTAGTGCTAATGAGCAAAGTTTGTAGGAGGTGTAGGGTATGAGAACTAAGACGAAATTTTTGAATACAACTTTGATTGTTACGGCAGTAGTATTGTTGCTAGCTGTAGTTACCACTGTAACCTATGCCGCATTTACAGATTACAAAAAAGGTGCATCAAATAGTATAACTGTAGGACAGATAGGTGATGTCAGTACTACGCTGACAGTATCTGGAGTGGTATATCCTGGAGCCACCCTCAACAATGCTATTTCGTTGACAATCAATAACCCTGCAGGCAGTGGCAATGTTAATGTCAAGATGAGTGGTATGACTATAGGTGCTCCAGAGGCTCGATATGAGTGGAATAGCAATAATTGGACGAGTCTAAATGCTGGCATAGTCACATTATCTTTGCACAACAAGGTTGACTCAGCCTATGCTAGTGGAGCAGATGGCTGGTATTTGATAGATACCAATACATATGCTCAGTACATTTCATCAGTGGCTACAGGACTTGAGTGTGTAGTAGACGGTAGCACTGGTAATATATCCACATTTGCTTACAATGGTACCATTAATGCTGGTAACAATGTGACGTTAAATTTGGGTGTAGATATAACTATTAGAGCTGCTCCAGTATCTGGGTATGCTGGTTCGGGTAGCGATACGGTTACTGGTACCACAGCTGCTTATTTGTTAAATGGCTGTACAGGATTGAGATTCGCTGTAAATATGAGTATTGATGAGGTGCAACCAACGACATAACGAATAACTCTGAGAATTAATACGATTTACGGATACCTAGTTTTATTAACGCTATTACAATATATAAATGCAAAAAATTTTTAAATATCACTGATCATTCTAGCCTTATATGTATTTTCCCAATACGGTGAGCGTTGCGGACTAATAATATGTTGCGTTGCGAAACACTGCATTAATTATTTAGGCTGGAGATAATCTCCTGATTATCTCGCATGTGGAGATACATATGTATGTGCAATACATACATCAAATGGTCGTGATAAAGTGTATATTTATCACAAAAACTTCACAAAATAATAAAAATTGTCACAAATCATTTGACTTTCACTTGTGGTAATTGATATTATTTTGGTGAACGAATGATTCGTGGATTTTTTGAGGTTAAAAAGGAGTAAGAAATGACAAAATCAAGGATTAAATCATCTACTACATTGATTGTTGTGTTGTCAGTATTGCTAGTATTGAGTTTGGCTGCTACAGTTACTTTGGCATACTTCTCTGCAACCAAGAAGTTGACAGGTACATTGCAATTTGCTGGAGCAGTTACATTGGAGGCTTATACCGATGGTACTGGCACTAGTGCTGCTAGTGAGTGGTTTAGTGGTGATAACCTAGCGTCTAACCAAACTATTCCTACTTTGGGCGTAAAGGCTAGTGGTGCTGGTACTTTGCAGTATTACATTGCTATTTATGTTACTGTGACGGGTACAGGCGCTCCTGGTAGTATAACATACGCTACTACTCCTGTTGCGGAGCAGGGTTATGCGTGGACAGATTTGACTGGTCAGAGTGGTTGGAAAGTGTTGACAAATGCTGGTGCGCCTGTAGCAGTTGCTGCTAACACATATGTAGGTTGTACAGCGGAAATGACTGTTACTGCAAGTACTAGTGCGAAAGTTGATGGTGAATTTCGTGCTGTTACAGTAACATCTGACACTACTACCCCAGAAACTGATTTGGCTCAAGTTATAACTACCGCTAGTTGGACATAATAGTCAAGCAGTATGTACATAAAAAGAGTCCACAATGAGTGGAGCTCTTTTTGTTTTTGTTAGCATTTGTTACATTGTTATTATTTTGACAAAGTGTTAGCATTGGACAATTATAAACATCTCTTGGGCTAAACAATGTTGTATATTGTGATAAATTTTAATTTTTGTATATAAATATCTTTAATATTTGCAATGTATATCTTTGGGTAAGATGGCAGTATATACTTATCCATTGTGACCTTTTGCTCCAAAAAGAGCATGCAAAAGGTATAAAGTGATATAAAATACAGAAAATAAAAATAAAAGGTAAATTTGTTTGCTTTTTATCTTTATTATAGTTATAATATAAATGGTTTAATTAAAGAATGGGAGGAGTGTAGCAGTGTCTGTTAACAAGAGTAGTCGTACTAGCCTAGCGTTGACCATTATACTGTCAGTTTTATTAGTGTGTTCTATGGGCGTTACAGTGGCTCTTGCATATTTTGATAGTACTGTATCTATAGGTGGAGTATACAACTTTCACGGTGGCGTTGCTTTGACTATTCGCTCAGCCGACTCTACTGCTAATGGTGTCCAATTGGACTCTGGTGCTACTGATGGTATTTGGCAACGCAAGGTAGACAATGAGACTACTTGGGGGACCTCTTCTAGTGCCAACACAGCACTGACTATGTCTGGGCTGGAGGCAATGGTGCATGATAGCGCTGGTGCATATGCTCGTGTATTTGTTGCTGTCAAGGTCACCTATACAGGTACTACAGCACCTACTATTCCTAGTATCACATTTACTGGTAGTGCTACTAGTACATATACTACCAAAGAGAGTGCTTTTGTAAATGGTCTCGGTGATACCACTCTAGGTGGCACATATACTGGTACTGATACCGAAGGGGCGACTTTTACTTTGAGGTATGGCGCTAGCGTAGTAAAGTTAAATGAGACAGCAGATACATACACTGATATCTTGGGCGATTATGCTATATTTGATAGTAGCAGAGGTAATGAGTGGCAGGGTGCTATAGTAGAGGCGATGGTGATGATTACTGCTAGTACAGAGGATACGACTACTGGTTGGAATCAAGCAGATGCCAGTGCGTCATACACATTTACATATAGTTAAAGATTATATTATACTTTATTGCTTCAAAATATTTAATCAATAAAACCAAGGCAAATAGCTTTGCTGTAATATTGATAAATAAAAAGGGAATTTACTTTGCATAGTAGATTCCTTTTTTGTTTCACTAGATAAAGGTGTCTATTTTGCCCCTTAACTTGATTATCTAGTATTGACGGCTTGATTGGTATGTTGTGTATCTAGGGTATTTGCTCGTGGGAGTGTCTTTAGAATATACATTTCACAGTTTTCCATTTTTATTGTGTAGTTGTGGTGCAGATAAAATTTTTTTGCTAGCATTCCACCAGCGCCAAAAGGTGAGTATTTTGCCTCTATATTGTATATATTATTTTGGGTGCAAACATTTTCAAATTCCGTTATTAACGCATGACCCACACCACGGGTTAAGTATTTTTCATTTACCCAGATATGATAGAGCCATGCTGTATGTTGCTCGCATGGGTTGAGATATGATTGGTCCGATGTTTTAAATGAAAGTTCGCCAATTTTTATACCTTGGAGCGATAGCGCAGTGATGTAGTAGCAGGGTATATCTCCACTATAGACTATTCGTTTTTTTAGTTCAAAAAATTCGTTATCCTTTGTCTTGTACATATGTATCCTTTGTTAGTTAATTGTGATTTACTTAACTATAAATTTATATAATTTTTGTATTATTTGCAAGACAAATGTAGCACCTAATGTCAAAGTAGTCAATAGCAAAAATTAAAATAATCAAAATATTCTTTTGTTTATTCTCACAATCTCGCATAATAAAGAATGTTTATAGTTATTGTTTTGATATTTAGTTATGTGTATTTTATTTTTTCTTTTTAATAATGGGCTTTTAATGCAATATTTTGGTAAAAAAATGAGTGCAAATTTTTGTTGGCCAAGCCAAAAGCAAAGGAGATTTAGAAAAATTTTTTACCTATCCGCAGCAGTTTAAATGAATTGTATTTTGATAAACAAATTACTATTTACACGACACAATTTTTTAAGAGAAATTAATGGAATTATCTATTATTAATTTTTTTAGTCAATTACTCCAAACTTTATTTATTAAGTTGCAAATTTTGTCGAAATTGTGGTATCATAATTTACAAAGGAGTAAAAAATGGGAGATTCAAATATCAATAAAAAAGCTGGTGCAAAAATGTCATTGACAGTTGTCTGTGCATTCCTTGTGCTGGTTGTTTCTTGTTTGTTTTTGTCTGCTTGTGGAGGTGGAGCCACAACATATAGAGTATTGCTATTGGACGAAGATGGTATTACTGTACTATATGCAGATTCGGTGGAGGCTGGTACGTCTATCACTGATATCAAGACACCTACAAAGGCATCAGATGAGCGCTTTAACTATGAATTCACTGGTTGGGTAGATGATAGTGGCAAAGATGTGATTTTGGCATTTATCAATCAGGATATCACAGCATATGCAAAGTACAAGCAGGTAGAGAGGCAGTACGATTTGCAAATTGTTGCCAACGGTGAGCCTGTAGCTAGTTATGACCAAGTAGAGGTCATTCGTGACGGTATGCACTTGACTACTGGTTCTTATTTGCGTTTTGGTGACAAATTGGATATCAAGGTAAATGGTACTGATGGTTATACTATAGAGGGTAGTATTAGTTATTCTGGTTTGGAGAGAGTAGATGATCCTGAGGGCGCTTATTATATGGTAGTTGGTGATGTGACTATATCATACAACGAGACTCCAAATCAATATACTGTGAGATTGTTGAATTATGATGGTACACAGTTGTACACTACATTAGCAAAGCATGGGCAAGGCGTTTCTGTAGATATAGTACCTACCCGTGAGGCTGATCTACGTGCGACCTATGTATTCGATGGCTGGGCAGACCTTGAGGGCGATATGGTTGACTTGACTAGGATAACAGGGCCTATCACAGCATATGCTCACTATAGAGAGGTGCTAATAGATTATATATTGACTATTAACAATTACGCTCAAGTATCAATATTCAATGGCGATATTGAGTTGTTTGATGGCTCTACTATCCACTACAACGACCAATTGAGAGTAGTGGTAGATACTACAGAGGGTTATCATATGACTACTTTGACAGCAAATAGTCAAGATATATCAAGTAATGGCACATTCAAGGTAACAGGTAATATGACAGTTGAGTACGCTGAGGAGATCAACAGTTATGCTGTTGCACTGTTTGATGATGATCGTACCACTAGTCTGCATTCTAGCAATGCAACCCATGGCTCTAGCGTGACTGTAGCAGACCCTAGCAAAGAGGCAGATGAGACCTATACTTATGCTTTTGTTGGCTGGTACGATGCTACTGGAGTCAAGGTGGACCTTACTAATATAAAGAGCAATATTACAGCATACGCAAAGTATGAGCCAACCTATATAGAGTATGCGCTCACTATGACCGATCGTGTAGAGGTTACCACACTCACAGGAGAGGTATATACCAGTGAGTCACAGTCACCGACATTGCACTATGGTGATGTTGTGCTGATTGAGTATCTATTAGCAGATGGTTTTGATGTAAACAAGTTTAATGTAACAGGTGCCACTCTGAGCGATGGCAATTATATTGTAAATGGTGCTGTAAATATTGAGTTTGCAATGGAAAAGACCTTTAGCGCATTAAAATATGACAATTTGTTGGCGCTAACTAAGTTTAGCGGGACTAGTGGAGATATAGAGTTGGCTGAATGTACAGATAACGGCTCAAAGTATACCTACAAGTATGTTGGGCTGGAGGCCGTTGATTATGCGCCTGTTTATGAGGAATTTTTGACAATGCAACAAGTAAAAAACATTTCAGCAACTTACACACCAGAATTTGACCAGGCTAGCAAAACGTTGACGACTAATGCGGATCTATCCAGGACAGCGTATATTACTACACCGCTATACAAGGGTATGACAGTAGAGTTTACCATTTCTGGCTCGGCACCTATTTCCTCAAACAGCTCAGCTTTTATATGGGGATTGTCTGAGCAAAGTTACTTAGATGATGCTAGTACATGGAATTGGTACAATGAGACAGCATCCAACTATGCAAACTATCAATGGTTTAGTGCACAATATAATTTTTATGCAGCAGAGGGAGCATCGAACGCTATTAGAAAATTGGTTAGCGGACACGAAAAAGACACTGCTAATTCAACCTCTACTGGTGCAGGCTCTAGAGTGGCGATAGCTACATCTACGCTTGCTGACAAAAACTCCTATACCATTAGATTAGTATTGAATGATGCACTAGAGTTGTATATTGATGGTGTAAAAGAGGAATTGAATTTTTCTGGTTTGGCTAACTATGATGTAAGGAATTACAACATAGCTGATGATACGGAATATTATCTATCCTTTGCTACCAAGTCTGTACATACTATCACAATTAATGAGTTTGGTTATGTGGACAACTCAGAATATGGATATTTGCAATATTTGAGTGGCAAGACTATTACTCTCCTAGGTGACTCAATCACAGAGGGATTTTATGCTAGTGACTTTGATAGATGGGAGGAGTACACTGGTGAATTGAGATACTCTACAATATTAGCAAGTGAGCTGGGTATGATAGAGAACAATATGGGAGAGGCTGGTACCGTGTATGTAACAGGTACAGATAGGACATCAAGGCTAGATGATGTTGATAGTATACCGCTCAATAGTGAGATAATAGTTGTGGCTCTGGGTATCAATGACTTTTATGAATCACCTGTTTTAGGTGAATTGGGGTCTACAGATACTACCACATTATACGGGGCTACCGATGTTATGTACTCAAGATTACAACAAAGGTTTTCGGATACAAATGCATCAATATTTATTTGTACTCCTACACCACCTCTCACTGACTTGACTAACAAGATAACTAGTACATTGGGTTATACTTTCCAAGATTTGTGTGATGTTATCATATCAGTCGCAGAAAAATATGATTTTCAGGTTGTTGACCTATACAATGATGCTGGTTTAGTAGATGCTGATTATTCTTATCATCAATCAGGTCATGAGAGTGATACATTGCACCCAGGCGATAGTGGCCACGACAAGATTGCTCAATGCATCTATGACGCTGTCATTGAGTATGGTAGGTATATATACACAGACGCAATTTAGTAGTATAGATTGATTAATCAAATGAAAACTGAAATATTTTAGTATTCAAAAAAACATGATTGGACGAATCGTGGTCTAATCCGCTAGCAAAATAAAAGATAGTGAAATGTAAACTCCACTATCTTTTTTGTTAGTTTAAAAAGTTATTGACTCAGGCTTGAGCTTTTATTTTGTGTTTGTATTGTGCGCTGTTGGCTTATCCAAATTTTGCGTGATGTCACAAAAAGCTCTTGCAAATCTTTTTGCGATGTGCTATAATACAATTCAGATTGCAAAATATTTGCATTCCTTGCTTTGGGTGAACCAAAGCCATTAGTCCAAAAGGAGGTCGTAAATATGAATAAGTATGAAATGTACTTTATCATCTCTAGCGATGCTGATGAGCCTCAACGAGAGGCTATCATCAAGACAATTACTGATATGATTACAGCTAGCGGTGGTACAGTGGACAAGCTAGATAGACAGGGACTCAAAAAGTTTGCTTATCCTATCCAGTACAAGACAGAGGGTTATTATGTATTGCTAAACTTTACTGCAGAGCCAACTTTGTTGCGTGAGATTGAGGATAAGATGTCAATTACAGAGCATTTTGTCCGTAAGATGTTCCTAAAATTAGACAAATAGGAGAAAGTTAATGAACAAGGTTTTTTTGATAGGTAACCTGACTAGAGACCCAGAGTTGAGTGTAACTGGGAGTGGTGTACAGTTGTGTAGATTTGCGATAGCAGTCAACCGTAATTACACAAATAGTGAGGGTAATCGTGAGACAGACTTTTTGAATATTACTGCTTGGAGGAATTTGGCAGAGCGTTGTGGCAAGTATTTGCACAAAGGCAACAAAGTAGCAGTATCTGGTAGTATCCAGACTCGTACCTATGAGGTAAATGGAGAGAAACGTAATGCTACAGATATAGTTGCAGAAGATGTTGAGTTTTTGACTCCAAAGTCTACTAGCGAGGGCAGTGCAGAGTTTACCCCTGCTGAGCCAAAGGCTGAAAAAGTGGTATCATTAGAGCCTGTAGATGAGTCTGATTTACCATTTTAGATTAAATAGCATTTAAAAATATATTATAAAAAGGAGATATCTATGGCAGAGGCTGAAAAGAAAGAGGCAGAGGTAGCACCAGTTGAGACACCAAAGGTAGAGGCTGAGAGCACAACTGCTCCTGCAAATGCAGAAAAGGCTCCTCGTCGCTCTCGTGCAGAGGGTGATGGTGAGCACCGTCCTCGCAAGCCAATGGCACGTCGTAAGGTTTGTCAATTTTGCTTGGACAAAGTAGAGCACATCGATTACAAAGATGTTGCAAAAATCCGTCGTTATATAGCGGAGAATGGAAAGATTATTTCACGCCGTCAGACAGGTACTTGTGCAAAGCACCAGAGAGAGATTGCTACTGCAATCAAGCGTGCTAGACACATGGGCTTGATTTACTACAAGGGTGAGTAATATTAATAAAAACACTGGATTTGGGTCAGTGTTTTTATTTTTTACTATAATATTTTATTGAGCATTTTCTGTGATAGCCGCATCTACATAAACCTGTATGCCTTGCATATAATTATCTGGGTCATCTAGGTTAGCTAAATATTGTTGCCATTCCTTGTAATGATTTTTCTCAAATAAATGATAAAAGTTTAATTTGTCAAAATTTTTTTCTTTGGATAATTTTATGCTGTCATCTACCTCTTTTTGTACTAACTCCTTAAAAGCTGATTGTATTGATTCATCTATATAACTAATTTGATTGGTGAGTATAGCATCGTTTTCATCTTGTATTTTTAATATTTTAGCCCGAACATCGACTTTTGCATAAATTAGAGGCGTATTGTTTGTTATAGATGTTTCTAGTTTTATGTTTTGTCCAAGATTAACGAGCTCCATGGTTGCATTAGTTAATTCTTCGCTACTAATATTTTCTAATTTAAATAAGTTTCTTTTAGTTTTTGAATCTAACCAATTAAAACCCTTTAATTCTTGGTAACTGAGTGTATCTACCAAATTACCATCTACAAATATGCTGATGTCGCCCTGACTCTTGATACTTTTTGATTGTTGTCCACTACTATTGCTAGAGTTACTAGTGCTGTCACTGGTGGCACTAGTAGACCCACTGGCCGCACCTTGAGCACCTGATTCACTATTACTTTGCCCCTGTTGTGCGTCATTGTTGATATCTAGGCTAAGCATGATTGCCGTAGAGTGCGGTGATATTGAGTTGTTATAGAAACTAAATAAATCTGTTTTTGTGCTATACAATTGTTGATTGAGTTGAGTGATATCCATTAGTAAATCTTGAGTGTTGTTTTCTTCTGCTGCGCTGCTTGTCAATATATCCTTTGCTTTGTCCATGGTATGTATTAGTAATGTATTTGTACCTAATTCATTTCCTCGTATCAGGTCATCTAATGTATACAGTAGATTATACTTGGTGCACACATCATCACTAATAACCATGGTGGCACAATGCCCCAATCCAATGATTCTACCCAATTGCATTTCTAATTTTTCTATACAATCGCTAATAGTTGCTCCTTGGCTACTGATGTGTTGATATTTTGGACCAGAGCCAGAATTTGGTTGAGGCTTAATAATTTGGATAGTCAATTCTAATTCATCTTCTGCTGTATCTAGTGCCATAGAGGTTGCTATTGCATGTGATTTAAACTGGCTTGGTGTAGTAAAGCTAGATGGCGTCAACACTATTAGCATCAATATTACTGCTAATATTATTACTTTGCTTAGTAACAGTTTCATTTTTTGACCTCCTCACAATATTTAGTATGAATAACAATATAGTAACAATCCCCAACACACTTGTAGCAAAGTATGTTCCATAGTCAATAATTATCTCGTTAAATACTTTTAGGTCAAATTTCAATATATAGCAAGTCCCAAACATTATGGCGAGTGCAAATAATATTGGGATAGTGGCAGTGTTTGTCTTACAAAATTGTTTGGTACCTTCTCCTATTGAGTACAGCATTATAGCCACAAGGCTAAACAAATTGACAGTACCCACAATGATACTAAGCCAGCTCAAGTGTCCAAGGTCTGATACAAAAGGATTGAATTGTGATAGGTCACTCAATGCAAAGGTAGAGTATATTACTGTATAGCCTAGTATGTCATAAAACAAAAAGTCCATAATTAATACAAAAAGTGCTACCAAACTGCAACATAAAAGTGTTTTTTGTGTGATTTTTGAGTTAATTTTTACTTTTCCCATCAAAAATAATAATACAAGGGAGTTTCCTATATAAAAAGAGGAATAAAACGTCCCAGCGAATACATCACTGATCCCATCTCGAAAGTATGGCAAGTTAGCATCAAAAGTTGCTAAACCTACGGTATTAATAAAGGCAATTCCTAGTCCAATGACTACAAAAAAACCAAATATCTCCAGACTCTTGCCGATTGTGCGTACACCTTTGATCGCCATATAGCCAATTAGCAAAAATACAGGCACAAAAAAATAAAATATATTAAATTGCTCATATATGGTATGTAAAAAGAAAGTATATGTTTCTTGCAAGATAAATGTTGCTTTTAGCAATAAATATAGACTAATTATAATGATAACTATTGTTGCACCAAATTTTGTAATTTTACTAGACAAAAATTCAAAAAAGGTCTTGTCTGGATTTTTGGCTATTAACAAGGTTATCAAAACAACCAATAATAGCTCTATTAACATATTGAGTAAAACGCTAAATATGGCATCATGTGTGGCATAATTGTATATTACATGTGGCATTGTCATTATTTTTGAGGTTAGTACGGCAAACATAGCAAACAATATGTATTCACGAGTCGTTATTTGAGTTGTCATTTTCGTCCGCTAACCTCCTATGATTAATATTGGGTATTGAGTTTGGTCTAGTGATTTGACTAGTTGTTGGCTTTTTGATGAGTGCGTCTTTTTGGTCATTGGATATGTAGGGCGCAAATGGAGCCAGGTAAGATGATTGATATGTATTCATATTAACTAAATATGCTATTAGAATCATAGCCCCTACTATCATGCCATACAGACCCAATATACCACCTACAAAGGTAAATATTATTCTCAATAATGAGATTTGTGATGATTGTTCTGGTATGGTGTAACTCATTACTCCTGTTACAGCTACTATTAGTACGGCAGGTGAGCTGATAAGGCCAGCTTTTACAGCGGTATCACCCAAGATAAGTGCACCCACTACGGACAATGCTAGTCCTAGGTATCTAGGCATTCTTAGACTTGCCTCATATAATGTCTCAAATAATAAAATTATAAATAATGTCTCCAAGAATGGTGGTAGTGGTATACCTTGAATAGAGTTTGTTATAGTTACCAAAAATTTTATTGGTATGACATTGTAATGGTATAATGTCATGGCAACGTATATGCCAGGCAATAGGATAGCTACCATAGCACCAATTAGTCTCAACCATCTCAAGAATGTGGCTTTTGCTGGGGTGGAGTAGTAATCATCACTATTTTGCAAATCCTCTAGCAACAAAAATGGTACAGTGAGCACTATTGGCGAATTGTCAACCATTATTGCGACTCGTCCCTCCAGTATTTTTGCCGCCGCTATATCGGGCTTTTCGGTAGAGCCTATTTGTTTAAACATTGAGTGTCTGTTGTGCCCCAAAAATGCACTGATATAACTGGAGTCGACTACGCCATCAATATCTATTTGGTTGATTTGCTCTCTTATTTTTGCAACTATTTTTGGGCTAGCGAGATTTTGTAAATAACATATTCTTACTTGGGTATTTGTCTCTCTACCTATTTGAGTTTGTTCTATGACTAAGTTGTTGGATTTTAATCTCTTGCGTAGTAGAGATAAATTTGTATTTATATCTTCTACAAAACCCTCTCTAGGGCCTTTTACGACTGCACTAGTTGGTGGTTCGCTAGGGGAGCGTATAAACCATTTTGCACATTGTACTTTGAGTATTTTATCACTGCCATCTACTAGTAGCATAGCGAATCCAGTCAAAATGCTATCTACTGCATCTTGAGTATCTTTTGCTGTGTCCACTTGCACATATGCAACAATCTCGTGTTCGCAGGCGTCTATTGCCTGGTTGCCTTGTGTACCAATACTGAGTCTCTGTACTTTTTCTATAACGCTTTCGGCTAACAATAGTTTGTCTACAGCATTATCTAGATAAATTAGTGCGCAGGGTATACCATCAGCGCTCTCAAATGTACGAACTATCAGGTCACAAGTATGATGAAATATATCCTGATATTCTTTTATTCTTTTTTGTAAATCCACTTTGTTAGTACCTTTTTTTGTTTTTAGTTTGTCAAATTGTATAAAAATATATTCAAATGCATCAAAAAAATAATTCAACAACTTATGCATACTTGACTTTTGTGAGCGCAATGTTTACAATGTAAAAATAGAGATTTTTAATATTATAGGAGATGAAAATATGAAAACTCTTTCTCGTGAGGAAGTCGAAAATATTGAAACGACTAATTTTATTGAGAGTTTTATTAAACAAGATATGCTGGAGCAAGGACTAGACCATATAGTGACTAGATTTCCACCCGAGCCCAATGGCTATCCACACATTGGTCATATCAAGGCGTGCAACATAGATTACTCTATGGCTCAAAAATTCGGTGGATATATGAATTTGCGAATGGACGATACCAACCCGCTAAAAGAGAGTATAGAGTATGAAAATGCCATAATAGATAGTCTAAAATGGGCAGGTTTTAAGTGGGAGAATGTCTACCATGCTAGTGATTATTATCAAAAGATGTATGATTGTGCTGAACTATTGATTAAAAAAGGACTTGCCTATGTAGATGATCTTGATGCTGATACCTTGAGCAAATATCGGGGAACACTCACAAGACCTGGGATAGAGAGTCCTAGTAGGAATAGATCAATAGAAGAGAACTTGCAAATGTTTCGCGATATGAAAGCAGGTAAGTACAAAGATGGTGAGGTAGTATTGAGGGCGAAAATTGATATGGCTAGCCCAAACATCAATATGCGTGACCCTACTCTATATAGAGTACTGCGAGCAACACACTATAGGACAGGTGATGAATGGTGTATTTATCCTATGTATGATTTTGCTCACCCTATTAGTGATGCTATAGAGGGGATTACTCATTCACTCTGTGATATAGAGTTTGAGAATCATCGTCCTTTGTACAACTGGGTGGTAAATGAGTGTGAGTTTGAGAAAAAACCAAGACAGATTGAGTTTGCTAGATTAAATATAGAAGGGACAGTGACTAGCAAAAGGTATTTGCGTCAATTAGTAGAGAGCCAGCGTGTATTTGGCTGGGACGATCCTCGTATGCCGACTGTAGATGGTTTGAGAGCTCGGGGTATTCCTAGTGTTGCGTTGCGTGATTTTGTGACAAATGTTGGTGTCACAAAGGTAGATGATGCAGTCGTTAGCCCTGAGATGTTGGATAGTTGTACTAGGAATATTTTGAATAATACGGCGACTAGAGTAATGGTGGTACTGGATCCTATCAAGATAACTATCACCAACTATGATGGCGATGGTGAGATGATGACTGTAGAGAATAATTCAAATGACGCTGATGCGGGTACACACGAGGTTAAATTTGGTAAGCATATATTTATAGAGCGTGAAGATTTTATGATGGATCCACCTAGTAAGTATCACAGGTTGCGTCCAGATGGTTATGTGCGTCTGAGAGGTGCTTATATTATCAAGTGTGATGAGGTTAAGACTGATAATCAGGGTAACGTTACAGAGATTTTGTGTAGTTATATACCAGAGTCTAGGAGCGGTAATGACCAGAGCGGAATAAAGGTCAAAGGTACTATACATTGGGTAAATGCAGATGATTGTGACGATATCTATGTTCATCAATATTCCAACCTTATACGTGAGGGTGTGAGATTTGAGGGCGATTGGGATACCACTTTTAACTCTGATTCACTCAAGGTTATACATGCAAAGGCTGAGAAATATGTATTGTCTTGCCCTAAAGGGACACACTTTCAGTTTGTTAGGAAAGGTTACTATTATTTGACTACATTAGATGAAAAGGTAGTATTCAACTCTACTGTTTCACTCAAGGAAGGTTTTAAACTATAATTATTATTGTAAGCATAAGCGAACAAATTAAAAACGAAGATATAATACTAGAATAAAGAGGGAAAAATGGAAAAGTTAACTTGTAAAAAATTAATGCGTATGTGGCGTGAATATTGGGAACAAAACGGACACACAGAGATAAAAGGAGCGTCACTGATACCCCGTGACAATACAGTACTATTTACTACTGCAGGTATGCAACCTTTGGTTCCTTACCTAATGGGGCAAAAGCACCCTTTGGGTACAAAGTTATTTAGTATCCAACCATGTTTGCGTACCAATGATATTGATGAGGTAGGGGATAATAGGCACCACACTTTGTTTTTTATGCTAGGCAACTGGAGTCTTGGTGATTATTTTAAGCCAGAGGCTATTAGATGGAGTTGGGATTTTTTGACTAATCCAAAGTGGCTTGGTATTAATCCAGATAGATTAAACGTAACTGTTTTTGAGGGCGATGAAAATGTGCCTAGAGATGATGTGAGTGCGAAACTCTGGCAAGAATGTGGCTTGCGTGCTGATCAGATTCATTTTTTTCCTAAAAAAGATAATTGGTGGGAGATTGGCTCTGGCATTGGTCCTTGTGGACCGGATACTGAGATATTTTATGATACAGGTAAACCAAAATGTAATGAGCATTGTGACCCTAGTTGTGATTGTGGCAAGTGGGTGGAGATTTGGAATAATGTATTTATGGAGTTTAATGTTCCTACAAAAGGTGCGCCTCTAGAAAAATTGACTCAACAAAATGTAGATACTGGTATGGGGCTGGAGCGTGTTGTCAGTGTGCTAAATGGATATAGTAGCACATACGAGACAGATTGTTTTGCTGACGCTATGGCAACATTAGAGCGTATTACAGGTAAAAAATTTGATTTTTCAAAAGATTATGCTAGAGATTTTTGTGTAATATGTGACCATATTCGTGCCGCTGTATTTTTGCTGGGTGATGAGCAACCTACTACCCCAAGTAATGTTGGACAAGGCTATGTATTGCGTAGATTAATTCGCCGTGCAGTCAATTGTGCTAGGAGATTAAACATAGATAGCAATGCTCTTAGCGAAGTTGCAGTTGCATTTATAAATTATTATAAAGATGATTTTACTCGTTTTGTAGAAGTTGAGCCATTTATACTGCAAGAGTTGCAAGCGGAGATTCAAAAATTTGCAAAGGCTATAGATAGTGGAATAAAAGAATTTGAGAGTATTACAAAAGAGTATAAGGCAGGTGATACTCTAGATGGAAAGAATGCATTTAGGCTGTTTGATACTTTTGGTTTTCCATTGGATTTGACTATTGATTTATGCCGTGAGCGTGGCATTAATGTAGACAAACAGGGGTTTGACCAAGCGATGAAAGAGCATCAGCAATTATCTAGAGACAAGTCAGGTGCGATGTTTCGTGGCGGTGTAGCCGAGGCACACGACGAGGCAGAGAGTGTGAGATTGGCTAGATTGCATACTGCTACACACTTGATGCTTGGGGCTCTCAAGCGGGTATTGGGTGACTATGTGGAGCAGAGGGGGAGTAATATTACTCCAGAACGTCTTAGATTTGACTTTTTGTGTGACCACAAAATGACTACAGATGAATTGACTGAGGTAGAAAATATAGTAAATGAGGCAATATCAGCCAATGTTCCTGTAGTTTGTGAGTCAATGACCCCTGATGAGGCAAAGGCAAGTGGTGCAACTGGTATATTTGATGATAAATATGGAGATACCGTAACAGTATATACAATGGGTGAGTATAGCAAAGAGATTTGCGGAGGCCCTCACGCAAAATCTACTGGTGAATTGGTACATTTCAAAATTTTAAAAGAGGAAAGTAGTAGTAGTGGTGTGCGAAGGATAAAAGCGACCATTGAGGGCTAATTATGCGCAAAATGTATAAAATATTAGAAAACACCTTGTGATATCAAGGTGTTTTTTATGTGCATAGTACCTGTTCTTTTGGGTACTATGCAGTACTATGCACCCTATATAACTTTGACAAAAATTTATTTTCACTGTTCCTTTTAAAATATTAAAAAACAATTTGTTTAATGAGTAAATTTAAAAAAGAAGATAGTGGGATTAGGATATTTTTATTTTAGAATTTGCTGGTAGATTTTATACTTATTTTTGCAAAATTTTTGATAGAGTAAAAAACTTATATAGTTTAATATTTTGTTATCCATAAATCATTATATGTGTGAGAAATTTTATTAAAAGTTGTACCAAATATTTTGACAAATGTTTTTGATTTTTTAAAAACTATTGACTTAGAGTGTAATGTTTAGTAAAATATTACTAATAATACTGCTAAGGAGTTTGTTATGAATGCCTTTTTGAGTTTTTTTAAATATATATTAATTATCATCTTGGTGGCGGCTGGCATACTACTCTTGGCATTGGGAGCTTTGGTGTTGTTCCCCAGTTTTAAGATATTTGGCTTGCATTACATAACTGGAGATAGTACTCAAGATTTGATTACTATACCTATGATGGGGGAAGGTAGTGAAAATTTTGTTGATGCTGATGTGCTGAGATTTGAGACAACTACTTTTGATGTGACTGTCAAGACACTTACGGAGTCTCAATTATACAATTCTGAGAATATTACTGTGGAGTTTTATCATAAATTAACAGGATTTGTCTATGGAGATGTAGAGTTTCCTACTGTCCAGGGTACGGAGTTTTTTACAGAAAATGGCAAGAATGTTTTGTTGGTCAAAGTTTTGGAGCCTGAGGGCTGGATATTCAAGTCAAATGCTACGCTAGTAATTAATTGTACAGAGGATGCCTTGCGTAATAAAGATGTTGAGATTATTACATCTAGCGGGTTAGTAAATGTTGGTGATACATATCGCACCTCTATTGATGAGGAAACTGAGGAGGTAAAGATTGACTCTAGTATTACTCAATTAAATAATTTGACTATTACCAGTGGTAGCGGTGAGGTCAATATCCGCAGTTGTGAGATTAATGGCGAATTGAGTGTTACAAAATCTAGCGGTAATTTGAATGTAAGTAGAGACTTGATGAATGATACATATGTATCCATTACAGATGGTTTAGGCAAGATTTATTTGCAAAATATTGGTTCTGAGACAAAATCAGCTAGCCTTATTATGCGTGATGTAGCTAATAGTGATATTCAATTGGGTAGTGTATATGGTGATATGATTTTGGTTGCCAATGGTGGACTATTGAGAATGGATTATGTACAAGATGAATTGAGTGTAGACAGTAATTCTTGTGAGGTCAGAGTCACCACTGTAGGTGAGATGTTGATGGTCGAGGGCGCTGATGGTAGAGTGGCTGTGACAAACGTTCAAGGTGATGTAATGATAAAGCAAGGCTCTGGGAATGTTGAGATAGGTTCTATTGATGGTACAGCCAATATTGAGACGACCCGAGGAGATGTTACGTTAAATAGTGTCTTTAGTGACAGCAGTGTTACAACGACCTTTGGAGCGATTAATATTTACTGTGGGGCTCAATGTGATTTGGTGGTACGCTCACAATCTGGGCGAGTAAACATAGACAATATGAGTGGTACATTGGACTTTAGAGTATTGGAGAATGGCTCAAGCAATGTTACTGTTAATTTTACTGAGGTAAATGGCGTAAACTCAATAATTACTGAGTCTGGTAGTATAAATGTTAACTTGTCTAGTGCTGTTGCTAACTATTATTTTGTAGAGTGGTCAACAGCGAGGAATGCAAATATCCAGCTGTATAGCTATCAATCTACTGACAAAGTAGGGGGCGTAGGTACTAGAGGTGATGATAACGACAAAAATAATTATACCTCGCAAATCTTGTTGACTAGTACAGTTGGTAATATTACTGTTCAAAGATTGGTAAATAATTAAGATAATTAATAAATTTTTTAAATATGCCGTGTTTGATTAAATACGGCATATTTTTTGTATATTTAATATTTAGCACACATATATTTTAATATGTTTGTGGTATTAAAAAATAAATTAAATATAATACTTTGCTATATTTTAGTATTTACCTTACTATTTGTTGCGAATAGTGTAACCTCTATAGCCTCGGTAGCGA
The DNA here is from genome assembly GCA_944383355.1 of uncultured Clostridia bacterium. Taxonomy (GTDB): domain Bacteria; phylum Bacillota; class Clostridia; order Christensenellales; family UBA1242; genus RUG666. The sequence continues at coordinate 82,905 of CALWPF010000001.1, read as the reverse complement.
CTAGCCCTAGTAACAAATTTTGTGTAGTGCTAGATGCTGGACATGGTGGTGTTGATGGAGGGTGTGTGGGTAGTACAGGAGTTACCGAAAGTGAAATTACCCTCAAAATTGCAAAGAAAGTGGAAAAATATTTAGATGCATTGAATATCTCTGTGGTGCAAACTAGGAATACCGCTGATGGGCTTTATGGTGTGTTTGCTAGCGGTTTTAAAATGCGTGATTTACGAGCTAGAGAGGAGATTATAAAAAAGGCTAATCCAGATTTGTTGGTTAGTATACATTTAAATTCTTATACTAGTCCTTCGTCACGAGGTGCCCAAGTCTTTTATGCAAAAGACAGTGAAGTTAGCAAGGAATTGGCAAATTCATTGCAAGAATTGTTTCAAAAAAATTTGGTACAAGCACGCAAAAGTGCATTGGTAGGTGATTATTATATTTTGAATTGCACTAACACACCTGGAATATTGGTGGAGTGTGGTTTTTTGTCAAACCCTGAGGAAGAGGCGCTGTTGATTAGTGATGAATATCAAGATAAAATAGCCTACAATATTACTTGCGGTGTGCTCAATTATTTTGACTTGACACAATTTTAGTTACAAAACTCTTGCTCCTAAATTTTGTATGTGTTATAATACAAAATATGTTGACAGTCAAATTGGATAGAGCATATTCGTTGCAAGAGTTAAAAGATATACCTAGTACTACGCTCGCCTTTGTTGGTGATGCGTATTTTTCATTGTTGGTCCGTACTATGGTGTTGAGCAGTAGTAAGGCAAAATCTCATAAATTACACATATTGGCTACACAATATGTCAATGCTGAGGCGCAGAGTATGATCTTACAGCAGATACAAGATAAATTAACTACAGATGAGGCAATGGTGGTGCGTAGAGCCAGGAATGCTCCCAGTAACACAAAGAGTAAGCATTATGGATTGGCTGAGTACAAAAAAGCTACAGCGCTCGAGGCATTGATAGGATATTTGTACCTATCTAATAATTGCGAACGCATAGATGAGTTATTATCAGGAGTAATAGAGAATAATAAGTAGTTGTGAACAATTCAACAAGTAGCCTAGTTTTTAGCGATATTGTGCTCTTATTTAATAGAGGAGGTTGTAGGTAATGATAATATTGGGTAAAAACGCAATAGTAGAGGCGTTGCGTGCAAACAAGGCGGTATACAAGCTATATGTGTCCAATGCCTATATAGGTAAACCTGGTGAGGTTGAGGCTCTAGCTAGACAAAAAAATATAAAAATAAATTATATAGATAGACAAGAGTTAACTAAATTAGCAAAAGATGAGCATCATCAAGGTTTTGTGGCTGAGGTGGAGGACTTTTTGTACAGTACAGTAGATGATATATTAGACTATGCTAATGGTAGAGGCGAGCAACCATTTATAGTAATATTAGATGGAGTGGAGGACCCTCACAATTTGGGCAGTGTGCTGAGGGTATGCGAATGTGCTGGTGTACACGGAGTAATTATACCAAAGCATAATGCTTGCCCTATAAACCATACTGTAGCAAAGACTAGCGCCGGAGCGATTAACTATATGCGTGTAGCAAAAGTTACAAATATTACCCAGACTATAGAGTATCTAAAAAAGGAAAGTATTTGGGTATACGCTGTGGAACTAGGCGGACAAGATATTTATCAAACCAATTTGCGTGGTGGATTGGCTTTGGTAATAGGTAGTGAGGGTGATGGTATCCGCCCCCTAGTCAAAAAAAGTTGTGATGCTGTAGTGACTATGCCCATGATGGGGAGTGTGAATTCACTAAATGCCAGTGTAGCTTGTGGAGTGGCTGTTTTTGAGGCTTTGCGACAAAGGAGGGAGTAATGGTTCGAGATGATGACCGTATGCTGTTATTGCGTGCTAGAGCTGGGGATAACGATAGTTTGGAGGCTTTGCTAAACAAATACAAGCCTATGGTAAATAGGATAGCTCGTGGTTATTTCCTAAACAATGGTGATTTTGACGATATAATACAAGAAGGTATGATAGGATTACATAAAGCATTTTTGTCTTATGATATCAACTCAAATGCAACATTCGCAACATTTGCATATCTATGTATCAATAGACAGGTGCAGTCAGCAGTGAGAAATAGCCAAAACTCCAAAAATATCCCGTTAAAAAATTATTTGAGTATAGATAGTCGTGGTAAGGTGGTATTGGGTGAGGAAAAAGAGAGTGAAGATTCTCTTGGTATGTATCTAGAGAGCGGAGAGCCTAGCCCAGAGGACCTGATGTTAATGAGAGAAAATATGGCTCAATTAAATGCCAAGATCAAGGAAAAATTGTCCGAACTAGAATTCGCTGTGCTTACACTTTACCTAAAAGGATATAGTTATAAAGCAATTGCAAACACTATACACAAAGATACAAAAGCAATTAGTAATGCTATAGACAGGATAAGAGGAAAGTTACGATTTTTGAAAAAGGAATGAGTTGACAATTTGTGCGAACTCGTTATAATTAAGTTAGTTTATGTTGAGACAATAGTAAAAACTGATGAGGAGATAAAATGTACCTAGCATTATATAGGAAATTTAGGCCGACAAATTTTGATAGTATGATAGGTCAAGAGCATGTTACTAGGACACTGCGCAACCAGATTCAGCGTGGACAGATAGGGCACGCATATTTATTTTGTGGTAGTAGGGGAACAGGCAAGACTACTGCTGCAAAAATATTTGCTCGTGCTATCAATTGTGAGCACCCTGTAAATGGTTCGCCTTGTGGTGAGTGTGCTACTTGCAAGGCACTGCAGCAAGCAAATGCGATAGATATTATTGAGATAGATGCGGCTAGTAATAACGGTGTAGATGAGATAAGAGATTTGCGTGAAAAGATAAAGTATGCACCTAGTGTCGGCAAATACAAAGTATACATCATAGATGAGGTGCATATGTTGTCAGTGGGGGCGTTTAATGCCTTATTGAAGACTCTGGAGGAGCCACCTAGTCATGCTGTATTTATATTGGCAACTACTGAGGTACACAAGTTACCAGCGACAATATTGTCAAGAGTAATGAGATTTGACTTTAAGTTGGTTAGCACAGAGGAGATAGCGGGGTTATTGCGCAAGATATTTGATGAGAGTAATATCAAGTGTGATGATAGCTCTATTCGTCTCATCGCTAGCGCTGGAGAGGGAAGTGTGAGAGATGCACTCTCAATCGCTGATATGTGTGCTAGTTTTTGTGATAATGACATCAAATATGATGCTGTGATAGATGTATTGGGAATCAACAAACGTGACACAATACTATCATTGGCTGAGGCTGTGTTGACAGATGATATTGTAGGTTTTTTTAATAATTTTCATAAAATAGTAGCAGAAGGTAAAAATTTGACTCTGACTGCTAACGAACTTACAAAAACTTTTAGAGATATGTTGGTTGTTCGCTCATGCGGTAAAGATTCAGCGTTACTAGATTGGCCTGCAAATTTGTTGGATAAATTGGAGTCGTTAGCAAATAATCATGATATAGTACGTATCAATAGGGCGATGCAAGCATTTAGCAAGGTAGAGGGTGAGTTAAAGTACAGCACCAACCCTCAGCTCTCTATAGAGACTACAGCAATGAGTTTACTCAGTGCAGAGGTAAAAAAAAACTAAATAATGGTGTATTTTTGCATAATGCTGGGGACAAAGAAAGTCCTAGAGTAATATGGGGTAAAGTCCTGCGTGGAATGAAAGAAAGCGGGAAATTAGATATGCACTCACATTGTATCAATATAGGTACTGTATCTATATTGCAAGGGAAATTTTGTATAGTATCACACAGTCAAGAGACTGTTGACTATCTCAAAGATGAGCAAAATTTTGGCGATTTAGTTGCAAGTTTTACTGCACTTGGATATAATTATATTATTGAGGTATTGTATAGACCCGCTCCGATTGAATTACAGATGCAAAAGGTGCACAAGTTGGAAGAGATATTGGGGCAAAAAATAAAAATAATAGATTGAGAGGTTTTTTATGGCAGGTTTTAATGGTTTTGGTGGTGCAAATATGCAACAGTTGCTCAAGCAAGCACAAAAAATGCAGGAGCAAATACAACGTGATCGTGAGGAGTTGGAAAATTCTGTCTTTAACGCTACTAGTGGTGGCGGAATGGTAGAGGTAAAGATGACAGGTAAACGAGAGGTAGTAGCTCTCAAGATTAAACCTGAGGTGGTAGATCCTGAGGATATAGATATGTTGGAGGATTTGATAATTGCTGCTATAAATGATGCTAACAAGCAAATTGATGATAAGACTGCTGAGATTATGCCTAGTATGCCAGGGGGAATGTTTTAGTTGAAAAATTTTATATTACCTATCGAAAGGTTGATATCTGAGTTTGCAAAGCTCCCTAGTGTTGGACGAAAAACGGCTACTAGATATGCTTATCATATTGTGAATATGTCTGAGACTGATGTGAAAAAATTTTGTGAGGCTTTGCTAGATGCAAAGACGAATGTTCGTTACTGCTCAATATGTGGTAATTTTACAGACAAAGAGGTATGTAATGATTGCCAACGGGGTGATCAGCAATTGGTGTGTGTAGTAGAGGAGCCAAAGGATATATTGGCATTACAAAAGGTGCGTGATTTTACTGGGGTCTATCACGTATTGCATGGCGTCTTGAGTCCGTTAGATGGTAAGACTGCTGATGATATACGCATAAAAGAATTGCTGGATAGAGTGAACAAGTACAATGTTCGTGAGGTTATCATGGCTACTAATCCAACAGTAGAGGGTGAGGCTACTGCTCTATACATCTCAAAATTATTAAAGCCACTAGGGGTCAAAGTTACTCGTATTGCTCAAGGTGTGTCTTTGGGCTCTGACCTGGAGTATGTAGATGAGGTGACTCTTGGAAGAGCGATTAATGATAGGCGTGAGATTTGATTTATTATAGATTAGTTGAATAGCATAGTTTTAATTACTTTCGGTAGTGTCAAACTGTGCTATTTTTTGTTTGCATTGGATATAGTTTTTTAGATTTTTGTATAATTTTTTATGTTTTTTAGTTAGCAAGACTTGCTCTGTAATTTTTTCTTGGTTTAATAATTCTGTTAATTTTTTTGCTTTTCCTTTTCGCATATATTCCTCACTAAATATTCTTTTTGCTCATATAAAATAAATAACGATGCAAATCCAAAAGGGGGGGAGGTAATGCCTTGCAAGATTTTGATGATGAGCAAATAGCAGATGAAAAGAGTATGTGTAATCTTGCTGGAGATTATGCTAGATTGAGGCCATTGTATTCATCAAAGGTGAGTATAAACAACACCACAGTCAATGGTGTCGATACAAATATTTGGCAAGATTATAGGCAGTTGGAAAATATATTATCCAATTTAGTCCGTAATGTCGGGAGACAAGACTATAGAGAGTATTTTGAGCAATTAATCACTCAAAATCAACGAGAATTGGAGCAACTTGTTGAATTTTATCCTAACCTTAATGCTGAGAATACTACAAACCCAATTTTTCGTACTCGCTCGAGATTGAGTGTGGTATGTGAGTTGCGTAGATATTTTTTGCAAGAAATCAAATTAATAAAAGCATTATTTGCGCTATACGGGGCGGAGACCGATAGTACGAGGAGAGGTACTATTGCTGATTTTTTGAATAGAAGGTTGGATAACTTAAGTATTCTAATCGCACCCAATATTAGTACAAGTTGATATTAAATAAAATTTTGCTATTTCCATAAATAATTATTTAATAATATTTAGGTTTTGGTTATGATAACATATACTACTTTGCTTGCAAAAAGCGAGTTTTATATGTTATCATTTTTGTTATGAGTATAAATGTATCAAAGAGTTTAATTGAGTTAGCGAATATATTTAGGCAAAATGGCGGTACGTTGTATATTGTAGGAGGTTATGTTCGTAACGCTATTTTGGGATTTTGTGAGACGGACATTGATCTATGTGGACCTATGACCGTTGAGGAGATAGAGCAATTTTTGGATAAAGATTTGTACAAGATTAATGTTGTCAATCCAAAGTTGGGTACTATACATATTAGCCCCAAATATACAGATGAAGAGTATGAGTATACTACATTTAGGGCGGAAAATTATGCAAAAGGCGGGGCGCACTCTCCTACACATGTCGAATTTGTGCGAGATATCACGCTAGATGCCAGTAGACGAGATTTTACTGCTAATTGTATTTACTATGATATATGCGAGGATAAAATAGTAGATTTTTATAATGGTGTGAGTGATGTTAACTCTCACATTTTGCGTACGGTTGAGACTCCAGAATATGTTTTTAGTAGTGATGGATTGCGTATGCTCCGCATGGTACGCATTGCTTGTGAACTTGATTTTAATATAGACTCTCAATGTTTTGATACCGCAAAATCAATGATATCTCAGTTGGCTGATATATCTCATGAGAGATTTAATAAAGAGATTGTATCTATTTTATTTGCTGACTACAAATATAATTACATCAAAAATCCTCATGCATGTGTGATGGGGTTGCGCTTGTTATCCAATCTTGGCGCATGGAGATATATATTACCAGAGATTGTAACTCTAGTGGGGGCGGATAATTTGACTACTTTATTGACACAAAATTGGCTACATTTGACACCTCGTGCTCCTGCACCACACAGGGTTACTGCATTTGTTATAGATATGCTCACTGCATTAGGTTTGGAATTAAATAGAGCCAATGTATCTAAGATATTGGGTACTACTGGTATAATGCTACAAAAGAGCGAGGTGGACTTTCAGGCTAGATTGGTAGAGGCTTTTGTCATAGCACTTAGGGGATTTGCTAATGATGATGAAAAACGTTTGTTTGTGCAAAGTAACAGCCAGATTTGGGATAGATTGCTTGGGTTAGTGGCTCTAGAAAAGCCGACTGACGACCTGTCAATTTTGCGTGATGTGATGGTATTAGATGGTGTACCAATGACTATTGCTGAGCTTGCTATAAATGGGAATGATTTAATGCGAGTTTATCCAACATTAGACAAGACAAAATACAGTGAGGTCTTTGAGTATTTGCTCAAGTTGTGTTGTGAGTCGCCAGAAATAAACAAGCCAAAGATATTATTGGATATAGTTGGCAAAAAGTTTGTCCATAGGTAATAATACGATAAGTTGGCACCAAATATATTCCAACTCTATCGTGGGACTATCCACATATTTATGTAGTTGTAATTACATACTAATACAAACAGAAAAATTTTATTATAAAAGATTTACATATTTTATTTTTTGACTAAGGGGAATAAAATGCAGATAAAGATTTTTAATAAAAGAGCACTGGTAATATTATCAATAATTGCCCTCATTATGATACTATGTGGTGTAGCATTGGGGCTGTTTTTTAAAGAGAGTGACAAACCTGCAGATGCAGTAACATACGATGCCGGTACTTTAGTATACTATTATACATCTAGCGGGACAACTTGTGGAGTTTATGATTGTGATACTAGTTACTCTGGCTCTATAAGTATACCTAGTTCGGTATATATAAGTGGTAAATATTATACTGTTAATCAAATACGAAGTAGTGCATTTAGTGGTTGCTCAAAAGTAAGAAGCATCTCTATTCCAACAACTGTTACTACAATCAGTAGTAGCGCTTTTCGAAATTGTACATCTCTTACAAGTATTACTATCCCATCTGGTGTGACAAGTTTGAGTACAAGTGCATTTAGTGGGTGTACAAATTTATCTACTATTAGTGTAAATTCTAGTAACACAACTTATGCAGCCTACAATGGCATATTATACAACAAAGCATATACTCAAGTCATAAAATGCCCACCAGGTAAAAGTGGTAGCGTTACACTATATTCAAGTGCTACAACTATCAATAGTAGTGCATTTAGTGGATGTACAAAGATAACTAGTGTCACCATACACTCTAAGATAACTAGTATTGGCTCAAGCGCATTTAGTGGCAGTACTGCTCTGACTACGGTATCTTTGCCAACATCTGGACTAAAGACCATCAGCAGTAGTGCATTTAGTGGGTGTACTAAACTCAGTAGTCTTGGGACTATACCGTCTACAGTTACTAGTATAGGTAGTAATGCCTTTTATAATTGTACTAGTCTGACAGGTATCAGTGTTAATTCAAGTAATAGGAGTTACAAGTCTTCTGGCGGGATACTGTATAATTATGCTGGGACTACTTTGATGGTTTGTCCGGCTGGTAAGAGTGGAAGTTTTTCTATCCTTAGTACTACGAGGACTATTGACAGTAATGCCTTTTATAATTGCTCAAAAATTACCAGTGGATTTTCTTTGCAGTCATCTGTTACTAGTATTGGTTCAAGTGCATTTTACGGTTGTACTAGTATGACTGGGACATTGTCATTGCCTTCGGGGCTAACAAGCCTAGGTAGTAACGCTTTTTATAATTGCTCAAAAATTACCGGTAGTATTAACATACCATCTAAAATTACTACTATAAACGGTTCTACATTTTACAATTGTAGTGGTTTATCTGGCACATTGACTATTCCATCTACGGTTACAAGTATAGGTAGCAGTGCATTTCGCGGTTGTACTAGTTTAAAGGGTACACTGTCATTACCTGCAAATTTGACCAGTATAGGTAGTAGTGCGTTTTATAATTGTCGAGGCTTTACTGGTAGTGCCACTATTCCAGCTGGGGTTACTACTATTAATAGTAGTGCTTTTTATGGTTGTAGTGGCATTACTAGCTTTTATCTTAGGAATGGTTTGGCAAGTATATCCAACTTGGGTAGCAGTGCATTTACCGGTGGTAATAGTAGTACTACTTACTATTTTTATAGAAAAAATGCTTATGATGTAGCTGTTGCTAATCCTAGTAGATTCACTACCAGTAAGTTTGTTTATTTAGGTGCGACAGCAACTTTTGACCCTGCTGGCGGTACTATGGCTAGCGAGAACCTTTTTGACTCTAGCAAATTACAAGTAGATAGCTCAGCCTCTGGTGGCAATAATCAAAATTTGAGTTATACTTTTGATGCTGAGACGGCCACTTGGCACTTGGTTATTAGTGATTTGTTCGACCCTTATGTTTTTACGCAATTACGTGCAGATTTGACCGCTAATACTACATATTATTTTCACGCTACTATAGCTAACGAAGATGGAGTAGTAGGGGCATATGGTAATGGAATTAGGATTTATTACACCACCACTGGTGGCATATATACTGAGCCACAATCTTTCCAAATACCAGTATCAGGTTCGTATTCATTTGTACCATCGACTACTGGCAATTATGAATTCCGTTTTGATGATGACGCTGGAATGAATCTAAAAATATCTGATGTTTATATTTATAGTAGTACAACGAGTAATAGTTTTAGTCAGTCTGTCGATGGTGATTCGTATTATCAATTGCCTATACCTACTAGAGAAAATTATACATTTTTGGGTTGGACATCAAGTGACTCATCTGTTACTATAAATAAGAATGTAATGCATACAGGTAGCAATAATAATTTTACTGTAACAGCGCAATGGCGCGCCAATCAATGCACAGTGACTCTGGATCAAGCTGGTGGTACGGGAGGTACTACATCGGTGTTGGCTACACCTAATCAGGCAATGCCTAGCATAACAGTGCCAACTCGCACAGGATATACTTTTGGTGGATATTTTAGTGGTCAAAATGGTAGTGGTACACAATATTATAATATTGATGGTTCTAGTGCGATTACTTGTAATTTGACTGCCGATACTACGCTTTATGCAAAGTGGACAGCTAATCAATATGCGGTAACTTTACACTTTGAAGATGGTACAGGGGCTACTAGTAGTGTAATGGCGACATACGATGAAACTATGCCAAGTATAACTGTTCCAACTCGTACTGGATATATTTTTAGTGGCTATTATGCCGAGGTGATCGGTGGTGGTACGCAATTTTATGATAGCAATGGGGCTAGTGCTACCAGTTATAATGTGGCTAGTGACTTGGATATATATGCTATGTGGCTACCTGCGACACAGAGGGTGACTCTCAATCTTGGTGGCGGTACCGTGACAAATGGTATGTCACTCACTGATATATTTACATCTTCAACTGTGTACAAATTGGAGAAAGGCGCAAGTGTTCCTACAATTAATGTAACTAACTTGAGCCTAGAGCAAGGAGCAGATTACCTAATATCCTTGGTATATGTGGCCAATGGTGAGATATTGTTTAATATTGACCTTTTCCCAGATGGCTTACCAGAGATTCGACCTACAGCAACAACTGATGCTCAATTGCTCAATAGTGTAATGACTCCTGCTGTAGCAGATGCTAGTAGTTGTAGATTGAGATTTTTTAACGATAGAGTAAATCCTACAACTGCAGACACTTATATTACAAATGTAGTGTTTTCAAAAATTGATTATGTCTCTGATAGTAGTACATTATTTGTGATGTATGGTGGTAAATACAGCAATTTGCCTACACCGACTAGAGATAATTATGACTTTTTGGGGTGGTACCTAGATAGTAATTATAGCAAGCCTGTCACAGCTGATACACTAGTTACAACAACAAGTGATCACACATTGTATGCCAAGTGGGAGTTGAGTAATGTTATATTAACTGTCCAAACTAACTATGCTGGTATCAATGGCGTTACTGGTGGCGGGGTGTACAAGTACGGAGATAATGTAACAGTAACAGCAGAGAGGGCGGATTCACGCTTTGTATTCCGTGAGTGGCAAATTAACGGACAGACAGTTAGTAAAAATGCATCTTATCAAATTGAGTTGCTGGCTGATACTGCTATAGTAGCGGTTTATGATTTTAAGTTTAAGACCTTTGAGATTAATCATATATCCAAATTGTTTTGGTTGGCAGATAGAATTAGCGACGGTTATGATTTTGATGGCGTAACATTTGTTTTGACTGGAGATTTGGATTTGAGCTATATCAAGGATAAAACTTGGAAGGTTATAGGCGATGCTACTCATGATTTTTCTGGAATTATCAAAGGGAATGGCTACAAAATAACCTATAATGCATCGACCAATGCTACTGTGAATGGTGGTACAGCATTGCTAGGTGATAACATAACTTTATTTGGTGCCAATATATCAGGTGTTGTTGAAAACTTGTTTGTTGATGGTAATATTAGTTTGGGTGTAGATGATGCTAATCCAGACAAGGATGATTTGCCATTGGTAAATGATGAAGAAAAGGATGAATGGCAAGACCACTTTATTAGCAAACCTAGATAAAGTTAGTTATACTCTTGTTATACAAAAAAATATTTTTAGACATCGTTTTTATAGATAGCCCTAGTAATTTGCTTATTTACTCAGTGTTACAAAATATACATAATAAAAAAGGAAGTCAGCATTCGTATTTATGTGGAGACTTCCTTTTTTATTAAAACGGCCAACAATCTTCTCTAAATTTGATTGTACCTGTGATACAAAAGCCAAAGCTATTTTTGGATCTACAGCCACATTCTCTTTTAGAATTTGGTTGAGGTAAATCAGGTGGGCAACAAGGGCAGTTGTTGCACTGTTGTTGCCATGAGCAATTTGTATTTGGTCTGCATGGGCATTTTTGTCTTGTACCGCAAGGACAGCCACACTGCGTATTTGGCTTGCATGGACAGCAATTGTCGGGTTTGCAAGGACAGCAGTCAGGTATGCTGATGCAACCATTTTTACCATTGCAAAATTCGTTATTTAGCCTCTTATAATCTTGATAGCTCTTGTAACTGCATGGGAAATTTTGACAGCACATATTTACTCTTTTCCTCCTTTACATAACATATCTTTGTGTTATGTAAATTGTTTCCCTCGTTACATTGTATGGTAAAAACATAAAAATTGTGCTATTGCATATTAATTTAATGATTTTTATTTGCAAAAACAGGAGATAATTTATATACTTAGATAATAAAGGAGGCGGGTGTATGGCATATTTTGATTATCTAGACAACGAAAAAGCCACCGTGCTGAGAGATACTAGATTGATGGATACATGGGGGCGTATGGCGGCATGGTTTAGTCTGGGTGGTATGATAGCTTTCCTCATTACAGTAGTTTTGTTTTGCGTGCTGGATATTCAGGTATACTTTTGGTTTTGTGCCTTTAATATAGTTGGTATAGGTCTAAATATTACAGGTATAGTGCTAGATGGCAAGACACTCAAGACTGCCAAGGTCAAAAAGGTACAATCGCTGGTTGGCAATATGGCACTCGCACTAAATATCTTGTGGCTATTACTAAATATTACTGTAGCGGCTATCGCAATTACCTTGGCAATAATTTAGTCGTTAGGTTTGCAAGTGGATACTTTATTAAAGTATTGCAATTTAATTTACAAAAATAGTCTATTATGTTAAAATGCTAGTGTACAAAGGTATGAGGTGAGATATGCAACAATTTGTTTTTCCTGCAGTGTTATACAAAGATAGTGAGGGACGTGGATACACTATAGTATTCCACGATCTAAATATCTGTACAGAGGGTAGTTCGGTAGAAGATGCATTTTTGCGTGCCAAAGATTTTTTGGAGGTGTACTGCCGTTGTGCTTTGGAGTACAATGGGGTGATTGACGATGCTACAAAGTTTGAAGATGTTATGCAGGAGTCAAAAAATATTGTCTTGTTAGTAGATGCAGAGATTGATGGCAAGGGAAAAATGGGAGTAGCGAGCGAGCAGTTTAGTCTAGATATATAGGCATATTGGAGGAGGCCCGCAATGATAAAAAAAGTATTTACAAATGACCAAGCAATGGCACATCTTGCGTATGCCATTACTTGTGGATATAGTTTTGAAAAATTTATATTTGGCAAGGGTGTATACGGTAATAGAGTATCTTTGATGCGGCACAAAGAGGCTCGTAGTTTGTATGGTGGTGAGATGAATTTTAAGGGCTCGACATTTCATGCTATTGAGGGTATCAAGGCATTAGAATTACCTCAAACTATATTGATGACTAGACAAAAATTGGAGAGTTTTTTTGTTAGTCGTGAGTCTATGTTAGATTTTTTGGAAAATTACAAGTCAGATTTTGCTACTACAGAAGATATGGAGAAAGTTGCTGACACTTGGTATCAAAAAGTAAGTAAGAAATTATTGGTAAACAAGGTACTCGATTTTGGATTACTTAATACATTTATAATAGGCAGTATGATATTGTTGTTACCAATTAGTACGCAGTTGGATATCGCTGAGTTTAGGAAAGAGCAAATACTTACATTATTGACGCAAGGCATAGTGACAGAGGATTTTGCTCAGCAACAATTAGAGATGATGCCAGCTTCTCAAGAGAAACTGGTCGCTCGTAAGCAACAAATGTTGCGTGATAGAGTCAAAAAAAAGGCACAATAAGCAAGCAAGGCTTTTTGGAGCCTTTTATTTTTAATTTGTTTCAACTATACATCGCTGTATATTTCTATATAGTTTTTCACAAGATATATTAGAGGTTAAGTAATGAAATATTGGCAAGGCATAGTTGTATGTATATCTTTTTTATTATTCACCTTGGGTGGATTTTTTTGTGCATATACCCCAGCATATGCTATTACAAATGTCGAAAATGCCACTATTACATTACAATATGATGGCAAGTCGTATAGTTATAATTTTTTGGAAAATTTGCCCACAGTAAATAACTTTCTTGATATGCGTAAATTACAACGAAATAATAGGCTGGGTACTAGTGCAGAGCGAGCCAAAAAGATTAAAGAAATTAATTTATTGGGTTTTGATTTGATTGATGCCTTTGAGTATATGTTTTTTGGTTGGCGAGATTTTTATGAAGATATCAAACAGGGAATAGAGTGTGAGCCACGAGATGCTGATTTGCAGTTTAATCCACGCAAATCACCGTATTTTTTTATAACACCATCTAGGACAGGTTATGCCATAAATGACGAGTTGTTACTAAATAATATATTGGCAAAATTGGAGCAAAGTAATAATGTAGTAGTAAATATTGAACCAGATATCTTGTTACCCAAAATTGTAGAAAGCGAACTCAAACAATATACAACTAAATTGTCTCAGTTTAGCACTAATTACGAAAAATCTAATTCAGATAGAAAACATAATGTGCGTACAGCGTTGGAGAAATTTAATGGTATGCGAATTGAGGCTGGAGAAGTGGTTTCATTTAATGATACTACAGGTAGACGCACTCAACAAAATGGTTATCGTGAGGCAAAGATAATACAAGACAAAAAATATGTAGAGGCATATGGTGGTGGGGTATGCCAATCCAGTACGACATTGTACAATGCCTTGGTGCTCGCTGGTATCAAAATACTTGAGGTGCACCCGCATAGTTTGCCGCCTAGTTATGTAGATTTGGCTTTTGATGCTATGGTAAATTTTGGCACTAGTGATCTTAAATTTCAAAATGACACAGGAGCACCAATTTTTTTGAGAACTTTTTATACAGATAAAATAGTTGTTGTTGAGGTTTATGGTAAAAAAGTTAATAATTATACTATCAAGAGAGTGAGCGAGGTAGTGGCTAAGATTGAGCCGGAGCCAGATAAAGAAATAATTGATAAAACTGGTGAGTATACTGATAAAGTAAAGTACAAAGACGAATATTTTTACAAAGTATTACCAAAGGCTGGGTATAAAGCTAAAGGTTATTTGGAATATTATCAAGATGGTAGGTTATTAAATAAAAAGTTGATTCGCAATGTTACCTACCACTCTGTACAGGGCGTAAAAATATGGGGTGCTCGTGAGCGTCCACCAGAGCCTATCGTAGAATCAATAGAGCAAGAAAATGAAAATAGTTTAGGCCAGTTTTGGAGCACCTTGGATAATTTGCTTGCAAAGAATAATTGAATGTAATATACTGAAACTGCTAATAAAAAAAGAGGTATAGGTCAATTATGTGGTGGGTTTGGATAATCTATATCTTGTGCCTAGTTGTGATGGGATATGTATCTATCAAACTTGCCAAGTATGTTGATTTGTTACAACATCGTACCAAGTTATCTGGGGCACTGCTGGGTGGCGTGCTGCTGGCTGGTATTACCAGTTTACCAGAATTGGTTACCAGTATTACTGGTGCATTTATGAATGAGCCAGATTTGACTCAAGGGAATATCATTGGTTCAAATTTATTTGATGTTACAATCATTGGTGTTGTAATGATAATTTATTTTAATCGAATAAAAAATGCTAGATTATCATCTGGTAATGGCGTGTTTTTGTGGGTATGCACACTTATTACTGCATGTATAGCGATTTTTGTCCTCTTTGATGTGAGTATTGTAATTCCATTTATTAATGTCAATTTTTTGACACTGTTATGTATTACTCTATATGTACTGTCTTTATTCTTGTCCAACAACGCTGATATAGCAGATAATGCAAATTCTGCCTTGGAGCCCGCAGTAGATAGTACTCTAGCAGTTAGACAAATAGTGATTAGATTTATCATATGTTCCTTAGTCTTGGTGGGAGTATCCATCGCTATTACATTTGCATCAGAGTATATTGCTGCAGAATATGGATTAGGCAAAGGATTGGCAGGTGCATTATTTTTGGGAGTGGCAACAAGTTTGCCTGAGATAATTAGCACATTTGCGTTTGTTCGTTTGGGTAACTTTAATACTGCATTTTGTAATATAATGGGGACGTGTGTTTTTAATTACTTAGTTTTGGCTATTGCTGATGTTTGCTATTATTCTGGTACAGTATTCTTGACTGACTTGCAATCAGTATACCTGAGTATATGTATGCTAGCTATTTGTATATTTAGTTTTATATTTTATGCTCTCAAACGCCGTAAAACAAAACGTTCAGCCTTGCTTACCATTACTTTTGGTGTTTTAATTTCACTCACGTATGTAACATTCTTGTTGCTATCTGCATACTGTTTATAGTAGTTTGGTTTTCACTTTGCATTTTTTGAATAATCTTTTGTGAATTATATCAGGGGTTTATTTTATGAGAATAATCAGCAACTAAAGCGAAGTTTGCTAACAAAATTACAAAAAATGTGCTCAAGGATTGTGGATAAGTGCATTATTTCTGTGGATAACTGTCGAAAATTCGTAAATTTATGCAAAAAAGTGTTTAAAAATTCAATTTTTAGATAAAAATACACCAAATTTTATAAATATTCATTGTGGATAAGTGCATAACTTTTGTTAATAAGTGAATGTTCTAAAAACTAATATTTATGTTCTAAATGTATAATTGCATAAAAATTCAAAAAAGTATTTGTATCAATGCTTATGGTATTGTAACAGGTACATTGAATGCTGATAATTCATAATGCATGTGTTGACTGTAGTGAGTCTTGGTACAAAAGTTAATTAATATTTTATTTCAGTAAAAATTATTTTAAAATGCTGTTGACATAACCATTTTAATTTGATAAAATAGCAACCGTTACAAAAAATATTTGTAGCGGTTTTTTCTAACTAACTTAGTTTTAAAGTTAGAGCGTTCGATCACTTGACTAGGGTGTACTCAAGGGGTTGGATAAGGAAATTAGATTTTGATGCATGATTTTATATATGACATTCCAAATTTTCACAATATATAAATGATGACAAAAGCTATTTCAAAATGAAATAATATGGGTTGATATTTTTCATTCAAAATACTAACAAGGAGGGGAATATGCCTACAATTAACCAGTTGGTTCGCAAGGGTAGACACTCGCAAAAGCAAAAGTCAAAGTCTCCTTTGATGGAGTCTTGTCCGCAAAAGCGTGGTGTATGTTTGTCTGTTACTACTACTACACCAAAGAAGCCTAACTCTGCATTGCGTAAGATTGCAAAGGTTAGGTTGAGTAATGGTAGTGAGAGTACAATGTACATTCCAGGTGAAGGTCACAACCTACAAGAGCACAGCGTTGTATTGGTACGTGGTGGTCGTGTAAAAGACCTAGTAGGTGTGCGTTATCACATAGTTAGAGGTGTCTTGGATACAGCAGGTACAGCAAAGCGTAATCAAGCACGTAGTAAGTATGGTGCAAAAAAGGGTAAGTAATCAAGTTTTGACCCGCAACCTAAATTTGTTTTGAAATAAAAATGTATATTTAAGTATATTAAATTAAGGTAAATACTTAGTATATACTTATATAGAAGTAAATTATTGATCATTTATAAATTGTTTTAGGAGGAGGATTATTATGTCGAGAAGAAATGCGGCAGTAGTTAGAGATGTATTGCCAGACCCAAAGTATTCTAGTACTGTAGTGGCAAAGTTGATAAATCAAGTAATGCTCGATGGTAAAAAGGGTATAGCTCAGAGCTTGGTTTATGATGCATTAAACATCTTAGCAGAAAAGACCGGTACAGATGCGATGGAGGCATTGTCCAAGGCTTTGGAGAATGTAATGCCAGTAGTAGAGACCAAGGCTCGTAAACTTGGTGGTGCTACATATCAAGTACCAGTAGAGATTAGGCCAGCACGTAGACAAACACTGGCTATTCGTTGGATAGTATTGTATGCAAAGAAGCGTGGAGAGCGTGGTATGGAGAATCGTTTGGCTGGTGAGCTAGTAGATGCATTTAATTCTACTGGTGGTGCAGTCAAGAAAAAAGATGAGGTTCATCGTATGGCTGAGGCAAACAAGGCGTTTGCACACTTTAAATGGTAATTTTAAATAAAAAGAGGAGATTATAATGGCAAGAACTGTTCCGCTAGATAAGGTGCGTAATATAGGTATCATGGCACACATAGATGCTGGTAAGACTACGACTACTGAGCGTATACTATTTTATACTGGTAAGACACATAAAATAGGAGAGGTTCATGACGGTGCGGCTACTATGGACTGGATGGTTCAAGAGCAAGAGCGTGGTATTACTATCACTAGTGCGGCAACGACTACTACATGGCGAGATCATCAGATAAACGTTATAGACACACCAGGACACGTAGACTTTACTATAGAGGTTGAGCGTAGTCTAAAAGTGCTAGATGGCGCTGTAGCAGTATTTTGTGCTCGTGGTGGTGTACAGCCTCAGAGTGAGACTGTATGGCGTCAAGCTAATGAGTATCATGTACCTCGTATAGCATATATTAATAAAATGGATATGAATGGTGCGGACTTTTTCCGTGCTATAGATATGATGAAGACCAGACTAAATGCAAAGGCAGTACCTATTCAATTGCCTATTGGTCATGCAGATGAATTTAAGGGTATTGTTGATTTGGTGGATATGGACGCTGTTATTTATCATGATGACCTAGGGCAGGATATGTCTATAGAGCCTATCCCAGCAGACATGGTAGAGATGGCACAAAAATATCACGACGCATTGGTTGAGGCTGTAGCCGAGGTCGATGATAAATTATTGGAGAAATTCCTCAATGGTGAGGAATTGACCAAAGATGAATTGAAGTATGGTATTCGTAAGGGTACAGTAGAATTAAAACTAAACCCTGTTACATGTGGTAGTAGTTACAAAAACAAAGGTGTACAAAAATTGCTTGATGCAATCGTTGATTATTTGCCTAGTCCACTAGATATACCTGCTATCAAGGGTGTCAAGCCAGGTACAGAGGAAGAGGATATCCGTAAACCTAGCGATGATGAGCCTTTTAGTGCATTAGCATTTAAGGTTGTTACTGACCAATTCGGTCGTCTAACATATTTCCGTGTTTATAGTGGGAAGTTGGAGAGTGGTAGTTATGTTTACAACTCCACAAAAGACAAAAAAGAGCGTGTTGCGCGCTTGATAAGAATGCACAGTAACAATAGAATGGAGATAAATGAGGTAAGGGCAGGAGACATAGCTGCTATAGTAGGTCTCAAGGACACTACAACAGGTGATACACTTTGTGACGAAAATCATCCAATCATACTGGAGAGTATCAAATTCCCTGAGCCAGTTATCCGTATAGCAATTGAGCCAAAGACCAAGCAAGGTCAGGAAAAAATGGTTCAAGCACTCCTCAAGTTTGCTGAGGAGGACCCATCTTTCCGCACATATACTGATGAGGAAACAGGTCAGACAATTATGGCGGGTATGGGTGAGTTACAACTTGATATTTACTGCGATAGATTGCGCCGTGAGTTCAACGTTGAGGCAAACATAGGTCAACCACAGGTGGCTTATCGTGAGACAATCCGCAAGCCTGTACGCCAAGAGGGTAAATATATTCGTCAATCTGGTGGTAAAGGTCAATATGGTCACTGTATCATAGAGATGGAGCCTTTGGAGCCAGGCAAAGGATACGAGTTTGTTGATAAGATTGTTGGTGGAGCTATTCCAAAAGAATATATCCCTGCAATCAATGCTGGTATCCAAGAGGCAAAGCAAAATGGAGTATTGGCTGGATACGAGATGGTAGACTTTAAGGTTACACTTGTAGATGGTAGTTTCCACGATGTAGACTCTAGTGAGATGGCGTTTAAGATTGCAGGAAGTATGGCGTTTAAGGAAGGTGCCAAGAACGCTAATCCTGTTATCTTAGAGCCTATAATGCGTACCCAGGTAATCGTTCCTGAGGAATACTTGGGAGATGTTATGGGTGATATTAACCGCCGTCGTGGGCAACTCTGTGATATGGAGTGTAAAGATGGTCAGCAGACCATAAATGCGTTTGTTCCGCTAGCCGAGATGTTTGGTTATGCGACAGACCTTCGTAGTTTAACGCAAGGTCGTGGTATATTTACAATGGACTTGGAGCGTTATGACGAAGTACCAAAATATATCGCTGACAAGATAATCGGGGCTAGGAACAAAGCGTCATAATCTAATTTAGTAAAATAATTTTTAAAGGAGTTATAAATAATTATGGCAAAAGCAAAATTTGAGAGAACCAAACCACACTTTAACCTTGGTACCATTGGTCACGTTGACCACGGTAAGACAACCTTGACTGCTGCTATTTGTATGACATTGGCAGTAAAGGGTCTAGCACAGGCTAGAGATTATGCAAGTATTGACTCTACTCCAGAGGAGAGAGCAAGAGGTATTACTATTAATACTGCACACGTAGAGTACGAGACCGAAAAGCGTCACTACGCACACGTAGACTGCCCAGGACACGCAGACTATGTAAAGAACATGATTACAGGTGCTGCACAGATGGATGGTGCTATCCTAGTAGTTGCTGCTACTGATGGTGTTATGACACAGACCAAAGAGCACATATTGCTTGCTCGTCAGGTTGGTGTTCCTGCAATCGTTGTATTTATTAACAAAGTAGATCAACTACCAGAGGCTGACCGTGATGAGATGCTAGAGTTGGTAGAGATGGAGTTGCGTGACTTGCTCAACAAGTACGAGTTTGATGGTGACAACACTCCTATTATCTGTGGTAGTGCTTACAAGGCATTAGAGGCTGCAAAATCAGGTAATGTAGATGGTCCTGACAGCAAGTGTATATTTGAGTTGATGGACGCTGTTGACAACTACTTTAAGGATCCTGTACGTGCTACTGACAAGCCATTCTTGATGCCAGTTGAGGACGTATTGACTATTCCAGGACGTGGTACAGTTGCTACAGGTCGTGTAGAGCGTGGTACTGTAAAAGTTGGTGACACTGTAGAGATTGTAGGTATTCACCCAACCCGTACAACAGTTATTACAGGTGTAGAGATGTTTAAAAAGTCTCTAGATCTAGCTCAGGCTGGTGACAACATTGGTGTATTGTTGCGTGGTATTGAGCGTAAAGATTGTCAGAGAGGACAAGTTATCTGTGCTCCAAAGTCAATCACTCCACACACAGAGTTTGTTGCTAATGTATATGTCTTGAAGAAAGAAGAGGGTGGTCGTAGTACTCCATTCGTTAGTGGTTACCGTCCACAGTTCTACTTCCGTACTACTGATGTTACAGGTTCTATCAAGTTGGCAGATGGCGTTGAGATGGTAATGCCTGGTGACAACGTTGAGATGACTGTAGAGTTGATTACACCTATTGCTATTGAGGAAGGACTTCGTTTCGCTATTCGTGAGGGTGGTCGTACCGTAGGTAGTGGTGTTGTATCAAAAATTATTAAATAATTTTGATTATATAAAAAGCAGATAGGAGATAAAATCTTTTATCTGTTTTTTGTTATTGATAGCAAAGTATTAAATCAAAGTATCAAAACGGTATAAACATCTAAATATTTTAATGGTTTTAGAGCCAACACGTTTAGGATTTATGCGCCATTTATACTCAATCTAAAAAAGTTACAAAAAAAGTCAAAATACAGTAATTTTGCTTGTCTTTTTGTGTCATAATAAATATAATTAGTGTAAACAGGGTAAGATATTGTTGTATAATGTAGGAGGATAAAAGTGGCACAAGACGATATGACAAATAACCAATCCAATATTCAAGGGGGGGGCAATGCCCCTAATTTGGGTAACGGTCCAAGGTCTCAAGGTCCATTGCCTCCTAACAATGTGCCACCTAATGTAAATGTAAATACTAATAATCCTCATTTTGCTCAAGGTGCTGTTCCTCCAAATATGTCGAGGCCTATGCCTAATAATATAGGGCAGAGCAATCCAGCGGGAATGTCTAAGGGCGGTGTCAATGTACCTCCTAATGGTGTTCCACCTACACCACCACGTAATCCTCAGTCCCCACCTCCTGCCCCAAAAAATAAAAATTCTGCAAAATATCCAGATACTAGTGTGCCTTTGTCAAAAGATGAGTTGACTCGCCTTCGTAAACACGAGAATGATAAGGTAACATTTAACAAAGAATTGAGGAAAAAACGTCAACCATATGCAACAAAATTAGACGATGGTCCATATATGCGTATGCGTAGGCGTTTGCCTGCAAATGCGTCTAGATCTATTTATTTTGATAGGAAAGGTGAGATTACCAATCTGCGTAGCAGATATTCTGGCAAAGACTCGGATTTTGGTGCAGGAGCTGCTAGGCGAAGGAATGTTGTCACCACAACAATTATCGTGCTATTAATATTGGCTATATTAGGTGTTGGTACATATTTGACTTATTATTATTTGATAAGAGATGAGGCTCAACAAAGTCAAGATATAACTGGTGATATAGTCTTTGTTGGTGAGGATACAAGTGTTTTAGCTCCATTTGATAATGTTGTAGTCAATGGTGACATACACAAGAATGTTTCGGTTCAAAACGCTACAACGGGTAATATGTATGTTAGATTTTATATAGAGTTGTCTAACGAAGATGGTACTGCATTCTTAGGAGATTTGGGTATAGGTTATACCTATGATAGTAGCAAGTGGTATCTGGATACTACTCAAAATTATTTGTATTATCTCGGCACTTTGGCTATAAATGAGCAGGTTGATATCATTTCAGCATTTAGAGTTACTAGCGAAAATGCAGATAATAATGAGTGGGCAGGCGAGAGTTTGGGAATCAGCTTTACAGTTCAGTTTGAGCAAAGTTTATCTGTGTCACCAGATTCCTTGGTGGAAAAAGGTTGGTCACAAGATTGGGCAAATAACATGGCTTAATATATATTAAGAGGTGGCTCTTGACCACCTCTTGTTTGTGTAAAAATTCAGAAATTGTTTTAGTTAGTTTAAAATAAATATTTTTAGTAAATTTAGCAACAATTTTTATATTTTGAATACAATAAAATTAATTGACTATTTTGACAGGAGAAAAGAGCAGTATGCGGGTAAAGTTTAGATATTTATCAGTATTATGTGTAGTAGCAGTTTTGTTTTGTTTCTCGGGTTGTTTGTTTCGCTTGGAAACTCCGACCCTGACTTACAATAATTTTACTGTATCTTGGAGTGCTCAAAATAATGCAAATTCCTATGAGGTTGTTTTTAATGGGGAAAGTTACGACACGACAGAGACCTCATTTAATTATGCTCCTTACATTACTACAGGCAAGCAAACTCTCAAAGTAAGAGCGTTTTCTGGGAATGTTTTTGTTAGCAACTCTGATTACACCGATGAAAAGGTGTTTTATGTCAGTGAAACAAAATTGACTACGCCAGCATCCTTGATTGCTCCACATAAAGATAATAGTTATACTATGTCATGGAATGCAGTAGCAGGTGCAGATATGTATCTAGTTTCTTTGGAAGATGGACAAGGTAACATTCAGTATTTTGAGACAACTGATGCAGAGATTGAAATCCGAAAATTTATCTCAATAGGTGGCGAGTATACTGCTAAAGTCCGTGCAATGGCGTATGATGTGTCTATTTATGGACCGAGTGCATATTCAGAAGAGGTTGTTTTTGACTGTCCTCTTCCATTGAATACTCCAGAAAATGTTAAGTTGGCAGGGAATACATTGCAATGGACTGGAGTAGATTCGGCTGTTGGTTATAGAGTAACTACTTTAGATGGTGAAACTATTGAAACTACCAGCACTAGTGCTAATGTTAGTAATTTAATGCTTGCAGATACCACAGTATTTTTTGTTCAAGCGACGTCTTCAGATGGTGACAGGGATTCTGCTTATTCAAATGGAATAGCAACATTTGAGCAAAATACGAAATCTCAGTATGCAAGTACAAAGTTTGACTTTTTAGGTAATGAATTTGATTTGGTAGCAGATAGTGCAGAAGAGTTGAAGAGTTTAGTTTATTACACATTGTTGTATCGTATAGAAAATATGCAGTTTTATGTAGACTATTTGACTAACAATAATGCACGTTCTGATGCAATTGTAGAATATTTGAGAGAGTACAATGAGATAAAAGCAATTGATATTAGGATATCTTTCTCTGGAGAATTAGCAAATTTAACGGTGAGCTATTTGCATGTATCCACTCCTAATTTGAGCGCTACAGGAGAGTATACAACTGTTCAAAATACAGCTGTACCACCTACAACATATGTTACCTCGGATAATAAACGTAGCGACGACTTTGATGATTTTGCTATAGATACTAGGACCAAAACTGCGTTAGTCTTTACTAGTGACCAGTTGTATTATGCATTACAAAATGGTTGCAAACCTATATTCGCCTCTGATACTTGTCCAGCAAAAGTCGTATATGATGAGGCAAAGGCAGTATTGCGTGACATTATAGGTAATGATATGACAGATTACCAAAAAGTATGTGCGATTTATGAGTGGATAACTTATAATACCGTTTATGATCACAATTTGTATGCCCTATCCGAAAAACTTGAATCAGGCTCTAACTCGGGTAGTGCTCAGGCGACACTTTCTCGTTATAGAGGTTTTTATATAGAAGGTGTGTTATTAGATAATGGTCAAGCGGTATGTGATGGTTTAGCAAAAACTTTTGTACTTTTGTGTAGTCTAGAGAATATAGACTGCTACAAAGTGTCTGGTTTGGCAGGCGAAGGTGTAAACATTAATGCAGAGATGTATGGTGGAGCACATGCTTGGAACAAAGTGAAATTGGTAGCAGGTGACAACGAGAGTGCATGGTATATTGTGGATACTACATGGGCAGATATGTCTACCTATGATGTAATTGCAAAAAAATATATAGAAACTATGGCACACGAATACTTTTTGGTAACAGATGCTGATCTAGCGACCAATCACTTAGAGACTGAGCCTGCTACAAATGTTGCAGATGTAGAGTTTAATTATTACGCTAATACACAGTTGGGGCAAAATGTTATGTTGGATTTGTATGCAGAGAATTATGGAGATCTAGTATCCATGTTGTTACAAGCAGAGGGTGAGAGACTTGATTATTTGGAATTTGAGATGTCAAGTACATTGAATGATAAAAACACTGTATACGGCTACGTACGAAACAACACCTCAAGAAATTATAGTATAATGAATAGTGGTAATGTATATATGATTGTTTATTCGTAAAAAGTATTGTTTATTTACAATTAGATTAAGTATTAAACCAAATAAAAGATCACTCAGTAGAGTGTTTTTTTATTTGTAATAAAGAGAATAGAAGATTTGCTAGAGTGGTACTTGGTATGTACAAAAATTGTGTTACAAAACCAATAAAATCATGTTTCTGCCTATATATAATCTTTTAATATAGGACACACACGGTAGAGTGTCATAAAAAAGACCAAAATCTGCCAAAAAATCTAAAATATTTTTATTTTTTCAAAAAAAGTTGTTGACTTATTGGGGGCTCGCTGATATACTAACCGAGTATCATTCACTTGTGGGTGATACGTGACTGATGTCACCAGCATGTACATTGACAACTGAATACTATTATTTGTAATTAAGAATCTTAATACAAATATCCTAAAAATAGTGTAATATGCAATTTTCACAAATTACAATTTATGCTAGTAATTTAACAATTAATGCTAAGGAACTTCTTATATATTATATATAGGAATGCCAGAGAATATCTCATGATATTCTGGAGCAAAAATCGACGTATACGATCAAGCTACAAAGAGCGTATGGTGGATGCCTTGGCACTAGGCGCCGAAGAAGGACGTGACAAGCTGCGAAAAGCCACGGGGAACCGCAAATAGGTGATGATCCGTGGATATCCGAATGCGGGAACGCACTACCTTTAATAGGGTAGTATCCTTACACGAATACATAGTGTATGGAGGGGAACCCTGGGAATTGAAACATCTTAGTACCAGGAGGAAGAGAAAGAAAAATCGATTTCCTAAGTAGTGGTGAGCGAAAGGGAAAGAGCCCAAACCGTAGGTGGTAACACTTACGGGGTTCGGACTGACATCACGCACTGTCCTATGTAGCCGAAGTTGGTTGGAAAACCGCACAATATAGGGTAATAGTCCCGTAGGCGAAACTAATGGATGGGCAGTCAGTATCCAGAGTAACACAGGGCACGTGGAATCCAGTGTGAAGATAGGAGGACCATCTCCTAAGGCTAAATACGACCTAGTGACCGATAGCGTATAGTACCGTGAGGGAAAGGTGAAAAGTACCCCGGAAGGGGAGTGAAATAGTACCTGAAACCATATGTTTACAATCAGTAGAAGCACTACGAGTTTACTCAGTGCGACTGCGTAATTTTTGCATACTGGCCGGCGAGTTACGGTATGTAGCAAGGTTAAGAGATTAAGTCTCGGAGCCGAAGCGAAAGCGAGTCTGAAATGGGCGTCTTAAGTTGCATGCCGTAGACCCGAAACCCGTTGACCTATCCATGGTCAGGTTGAAACGAGAGTAACATCTCGCGGAGGACCGAACCAGGGTTCACTGAAAAGGACTTGGATGAACTGTGGATAGCGGAGAAATTCCAATCGAAACGGGATATAGCTGGTTCTCCTCGAAATAGCTTTAGGGCTAGCCTCGTTCTTAGATTACTGGGGGTAGAGCACTGAATGAATGCGGGGGTTTCGCGATCTACCAAATTCTATCAAACTCCGAATACCAGATAATTATGTGAACGGGAGTCAGACTACGGGCGATAAGGTTCGTGGTCGAAAGGGAAAGAGCCCAAATCTACATCTAAGGTCCCAAAGTTGAAGTTAAGTGTAAAAGGATGTCTTGTTGCTAAGACAACCAGGATGTTGGCTCAGAAGCAGCCATTCATTCAAAGAGTGCGTAATAGCTCACTGGTCGAGTGACAAGGCGCCGAAGATACACGGGGCTAAAATTTCACACCGAAGATTAGGGTTGCGAGCAATCGCAACGGTAGGGGAGCGTCGTATGCGGGCTGAAGCTACACCGTAAGGGGTGGTGGACTGCATACAAGTGAGAATGCCGGCATGAGTAGCGAAAGTGGAGTGAGAATCTCCACCGCCGAATACACAAGGTTTCCTGGGGAAGGTTCGTCCTCCCAGGGTAAGTCGGGACCTAAGTCGAGAGCGAACGCTGTAGATGATGGACAACTGGTAGATATTCCAGTACCACCGCATATCGCTTAAGAGTCGATGCAGGGACGCAGTAGGATAGTCAGTCCACGGGGATGGAAATCCGTGGCCAAATCATGAGGCTTGCAGGTAGTGAAGTACGCCTGCTCTAAGGCTAGGTGATGATGGGCAATGAAATTTAGTAAGGAAGCTGACGAATTCACACTGACTAGAAAATCTGCTAGATAGATATGAGGTGCCCGTACCCCAAACCGACACAGGTGTGTGATGAGAGAATCATAAGGCGGTCGAGTTAACCATTGTTAAGGAACTAGGCAAAATTACCCCGTAACTTAGGGAGAAGGGGAGCCCACCTCCGGGTGGGTCGCAGTGAAAAGGCCCAAGCGACTGTTTACCAAAAACACAGCTCTCTGCGAAATCGTAAGATGAAGTATAGGGGGTGACGCCTGCCCGGTGCTGGAAGGTTAAGAGGAGGGGTTAGCACTCGATGCGAAGCTCTGAATTTAAGCCCCAGTGAACGGCGGCCGTAACTATAACGGTCCTAAGGTAGCGAAATTCCTTGTCGGGTAAGTTCCGACGCGCATGAATGGCGTAACGACTTGGGCGCTGTCTCAACAATGGACTCGGCGAAAATGGAGTATACGTGAAGATGCGTATTACCTGCAACTGGACGAAAAGACCCCGTAGAGCTTTACTGTAGCTTGATATTGGGTTCCGAATGTAGATGTACAGGATAGGTGGGAGACTATGAATCAGGGGCGTTAGCCTCTGTGGAGTCGCCGTTGGGATACCACTCTTCTGCATTTAGAATTCTAACTCCGTGCCGTAATCCGGACGTGAGGACAGTGTCTGGTGGGCAGTTTGACTGGGGCAGTCGCCTCCTAAAGAGTAATGGAGGCGCCCAAAGGTTCCCTCAGAACGGTTGGAAACCGTTTGTTGAGTGTAAAGGCATAAGGGAGCTTAACTGTAAGACTTACAAGTCGAGCAGATACGAAAGTAGGGCTTAGTGATCCGGCGGTAGAAAATGGAATTGCCGTCGCTTATCGGATAAAAGTTACCTCGGGGATAACAGGCTGATACCCCCCAAGAGTTCACATCGACGGGGGTGTTTGGCACCTCGATGTCGGCTCGTCGTATCCTGGAGCTGTAGTCGGTTCCAAGGGTTGGGCTGTTCGCCCATTAAAACGGCACGCTAGCTGGGTTCAAAACGCCGTGAGGCAGTTTGGTCTCTATCCGTTGCAGGCGTAGGATATTTGAGAGGATCTACCCCTAGTACGAGAGGACCGGGGCGGACGTACCTATGGTGTACCAGTTGTCGTGCCAACGGCATAGCTGGGTAGCGATGTACGGAAGGGATAAACGCTGAAAGCATCTAAGCGTGAAACCCACCTCAAGATTAGATATCCCACAGCGTTAAGCTGGTAAGACCCCTTGAAGATTACGAGGTTGATAGGTTGGAGGTGTAAGTGCAGTAATGCATTCAGCTGACCAATACTAATAGGTCGAGGGCTTGATCATATGGGAATAGAGTAAACGATTATGCAATAGTTTACTGCTCCCCGTTGATTTAAACGCAAATTTGATTGTTAAAGTTTTGATATTTGTTGACAAATAACTTAATTACATATATAATAGTATTACAGTTTGTCGATGACATGCTGAGCCATTTCTGGTGACTATGGCGGAGGGGTCCCACCTGTTCTCATTCCGAACACAGCAGTTAAGCCCTCCAGCGCCGAATATACTTAGCGGGAGACTGCTTGGGAAAAGAGGTCGTTGCCAGATTCCATTGTGAGTTTTCTCTCACGAAGACTTACAAACTAAGGGAATTCCTTTTGGAATTCTCTTTTTTGTTGTGTTAAAATATGTGAATATCTTGGTATTTAAAACTTGATAAGTAAAAGTTTAAAGTCATTTTTTTAGTAGTCTATTTTATAGATATCAATTGTAAATGTTGTAAAAGAATTTTGGATATTAATATTTAATTCCTTGTCAAATATTTGTATTTTTTAGTATTGACACCCCCAATTTTTTGTGTTACTATGATGTGAAATATTTGCCATAAGTGTGGAGGCTGTATATGTCATTTGACGAAATAAGAGTTGTATTTGAGTCTAGGAAACGCAAATTTAATAGTAGGATACTAGAGAAAGATGGATTACTACATTCTATAGATGTGGATAGAAAATATTCTGTAGTAAGCGTTATTGTGCCGTCTATCTCACACTACTGGATATCTATTGTAGAGGACAATAGAGGATACAATATGACAGATGCAGAATACAGATACTATGCAAAAAAATTAGATAAGTATTTTTTGGATACCATTAGCAAAGACTACATACGCTCCATTGTTAGTTATCCTCAGCCTATATACAATGAAGTATCTTTGGTAAATAATAGAGAGTTTGCAAAAATTTTAAGTAAGGCTGTAGATGTGTCAACTATTCAGGGCAATCCAGCTACTTCATACAAGTTGCGTGCAGGTTGCATAATACTCCAAAATAGAGTAGGAGAAATTAGTGATGAATATTGCGTGCATACAGATAGACGTTACAGTGCAAAGAGCTATAGGGTAAATTTAGGTGTACCAGCGGCATTAGAGACAAAAGAATTAATGTTTGACAGCGAAAAATATAGCTCATCAAACAAGCGTACAGACGCTCAAAATGCAAGAATTAATAACTAAAATAAATAGTCTCAGCTCATAATATGTAAATGCTATGTAATAATGTTGTACATTGACTTAAATAAAGTTTTTGAGTAAGACGCATTAAGGTTGGTTAATAATGAAAAATAAAAAAGATAACGAAGAAATAAAAATGTATGAAAAGGCGTTTAGCGATCCTCAACAGTGGGATAAAAATCTTTCCAAATTAAAAGAAGATGCCGAAAGAACTAATAAAAAGTTTAGTCCTAGTACAATTAAAATAATTAATGCGGTTATGGCAATTATTCTCGTTTTGAGTATCGTGTTATTCACTGTGTTTATTTTGGTGGAGACCAGTGCCAGCGAGGTTATGATTTATATTTCAGCGGGATTATTTATTATCAGTATCTATTTTTTCTTAGCCAAACTCGAAGATGTAGATTTTGTTGTGTTTAAAAAGAAAAAATATGATATTATTCAACCAGTTGATATGAATATTGACCATATGGTTGATAGTGGGCAGTCCTTTGATTGTTATAACTATATTAGAGGTCAAAAGCCAAAAATGTTGCCCGAAAAATTATGTTTTAGTGAAAGTGGTGTGGTATTTGATGGCACAACCTACTCATATGAGGATACTCCTGCATTTTTTGAGGTGGAGTATAGGAAAAAGGTTTTATCTATGTATCTAACATTCGCCATTTGTGAGAGTAAAATAATTTCTATTATTTTTGATAAACAAGTATTATATTTTGTAAGAAAATACGATGTAAGAGTGGAGAATGATGATGAGTTGGATTTTTTTGTAAATAATCAAGAGGAAGCGTTAAAGAATATATCAATGTATGGTCATATATTATAGATAATTAATGGAGTATAATTTTGTTAATAAAAAATCAGCAAGTAGTCTATTGCCTGCTGATTTTTGTTATTTTAATTATCCAAACACTTTTTTACCTAAAAATTTTGCCGATTTGCCCAATTCTTGCTCTATGCGTAACAATTGATTATATTTTGCTACACGGTCACTACGAGATGGCGCACCAGTTTTGATTTGTCCGCTGTTGGTAGCTACAGCAAAGTCAGCAATATAATTGTCCTCTGTCTCACCACTGCGATGAGAAATTATAGTGTTAAACCCATTTTTTTGAGCCAAAGCTATAGTATCCAGTGTCTCTGTCACTGTACCTATTTGATTTAGTTTTATCAGTATTGCATTGGCTGATTTTTGCTCTATTCCTTTTGATAATCTTTTGGAATTAGTGACAAACAAATCATCTCCAACTATTTGTATTTTCTTTCCCAACTTGCTGGTGAATTGAGTCCAAGCCTGCCAATCCTCTTCTCCAAAAGCGTCCTCTATTGATAATATAGGGTATTTGTTTACTAGGTTAATATAGTATTGGGTCAATTGGTCTACAGTAAACATTTGATTGGTTTTCCAAAAATAGTATTTACCTTTTTCGCCTTTCTCCATTGCTGCATTATACATCTCTGAGGCTGCTACATCCAACGCTATTCCAAAATCTTTTTGCGGAGTATAGCCAGCTACATTTATAGCCTCAATAATGTTATCTAATGCATCTGTGTCACAACTAAAGTTTGGTGCAAAACCTCCCTCATCACCTACACTAGTAGAGTAGCCGTGTTTTTTTAACACAGACTTGAGCGAATGAAAAACCTCTGCACACATTTGCAATGCTTTACTCCAGTCATTAGCCCCTACTGGCATTATCATAAACTCTTGAATATTCAAGTTGTTATCGGCATGTTTACCGCCATTTATTACATTCATCATAGGGACTGGCATGATGTTTCCATTAGGATTCAAGTATTTGTGCAACGGTAGGCCACTAGCCATCGCACCTGCTTTGCAAATAGCTAGAGACACACCTAGTATTGCATTTGCTCCCAAATTTGATTTTGTTTCCGTTCCATCTAGTGCGAGCATCTCCATGTCTCGCTCCCTCTGCTCCAATACAGATTTACCCAGCAATGCTGGTGCTATTATGTTGTTGACATTATTTACTGCCTTTAAAACTGACTTGCCAAAATAATACTTGGGGTCACCATCACGGAGCTCTAATGCTTCGAATTGTCCAGTTGATGCTCCAGATGGCACAGAGGCTCTAGCCATGATACCATTTACGAGAGTCACATCTACCTCTACAGTTGGTGTTCCTCTAGAATCAAGTACTTGTCTAGCGAATATTGATTTGATTTTATTATCCATAGTTATTCTCCTTTTCCCAATTTAGTATACCACATTGATTTTTTTTAACAAAATGAATTTGTCAAACTTTATAGTGACTAATTTATATGTTTTGTTTTGTCTATTCAAAAGGTTGTATAGAGTTGCAATAATTGCTTTGTTATGTTACAATAAATCTACTATTTTTTACGAGGTTGGACAAATGGAAAATATATTTGATACATTAACTGAGCGTGGCTTGATAAAACAAACAGTGTATGGAGAAGAATTGCGTGAGGTGTTGGGTAAACAAAAGGTAGTATGCTATCTTGGTTTTGACCCTACGGCTGCTAGTTTGCATATTGGTAGCCTTGCTGCTATATTATTTTTGGTGAGAATGCAGAGGGCAGGGCATACTCCAATTGCATTGGTAGGTGGTGCTACTGGTAGCATAGGTGATCCATCTTTTAGGAACGATATGAGGCCTATGATGTCAGAGGAAACTCGTCATGCTAACGTTGAGCGGATAAAGGCTCAAATTAGTGCCTTTTTTGACCCTAATGCAGAGAATAAACTGATAGTGGTGAATAACGAGGACTGGATCAAAAAAGTAACTTGGTTGGAAATGTTGCAAACAGTTGGTACACATATGAGTGTGAATAGAATGCTATCTCATGATTGCTTTAAGACTAGAATGGAGACTGGGCTCTCATTTTTGGAGTTCAACTATATGCCTATGCAAGCTTACGATTTTTGGTACTTAAATAAAGAATTTGGCTGTACACTCGAATTGGGTGGAGATGACCAGTGGGCAAATATTTTGGCTGGGGTTGAGCTCATTAGACGAAAAGAGAATAAGCCAGTGTTTGCCATGACTTTGCCATTATTAACTAAGGCAGATGGTACAAAAATGGGTAAGACCGCTGGTGGCGCCGTGTGGTTGGATAGAGAAATGTGCTCCGATTATGATTTTTATCAATACTTTAGAGATATAGAAGATGTAAAGGTTAGGGAATTGTTTTTGTATTTGACTTTTCTCCCAGTAGATGAAATTGATAAAATTTGTAATGTAAAAGGCAAAGCAATTAATGAGGCAAAAGAGCGTTTGGCATTTGAGGTTACAAAGATTGTTAGAGGTGAGCAATCTGCCATTAATGCTCAACAACAGTCTAGAGCAGCATTTGGTGGTGGCAATGACGGTGATATGCGTGTAGTAAAAGTTGCTAAAAAAGATATAAATGATGTGTTGGATTTGCTGATTGCCACCAAAGAGGCTAGTAGTCGTGG
Source organism: uncultured Clostridia bacterium (assembly GCA_944383355.1). Classification (GTDB taxonomy): domain Bacteria; phylum Bacillota; class Clostridia; order Christensenellales; family UBA1242; genus RUG666. The sequence goes on along the minus strand of CALWPF010000001.1, from coordinate 50,133 downwards.
CGAGGCAAAACGATTGATAGACGGTAAGGGCGTGCGCATTGATGATGAGTTGATTACAGATTATACTTATATTCCACAAAATAGTGAGTTTGTACTAAAACGGGGTAAAAAATCTATCATACGAGTGGTAATTGAATAATGCAGGAATATTGGTCACTACCTAGAGATTTTATAGCAAAGAGCGAGATTGTAATCAATAAATCTCGCTTTTTGGGATACGCAAAGATGGTGACTAGTGTTGATGGTGCTCAACAATTTATAAAATCAGTAAAAGAGCAACATTACGATGCAAGGCATGTTGTATATGCTTACAGACTTTTTGATAGTAGTAGGTCCACTGATGATGGCGAGCCTAGTGGTACAGCTGGCAAGCCTATATTGGAGTGGTTGATACACAAGGATATTTATCAAATAGTGATGGTAGTAGTGAGGTATTTTGGTGGAGTTTTGTTGGGTACTGGCGGACTGGTGCGGGCCTATACCCAAAGTACTATTGATACCTTGGAGCAAAATTTAGTCAAATGGCAGTCAGTAAAGAAATATAGACTAAAGACCGATTATTCTGGTTATCAAAACTTGATAGCTTGGGCAAAAAACAAAAATGTAAAAATAGATAATGTTGTTTTTGCAGATAATGTAGTTTTGGAAATAATTTTAACTAATAATTATGATCCACCTCAGGGTAGTGAATATATTGGTAGTTGTTTTGACTACTTGATTTAGATATAAATTATGCGTAAAAATGAGGTAAAAATGGGTGTTATTACAGAGTTAAGGCGTCAAAAAGGCAAAAAAGCACGTTTTAGTGTTTTTTTGGATAATCAATTTGTGTGTGGTATGGACGAATTTTGCATATACAAGTATAGGTTGTGCGAAGGGAAAGAGATTAACTTAGACGAGTTACAAAATATTCAATTGGAGGCTGAGGGCAATATCGCGTTTGACACTGCAGTATCGTTAATATCCAAAAATGCAAAGACAGAAAAACAAATGCGTGATTATTTATCACAAAAAGGTTATATGCCAGTAGTAGTTGACAATGTCATACAAAAATTAATAGAGTATAGATATATAAACGACCAAGTATTTGCTGAAGATTTTTGGGACAATTATAAAAATCATTGGGGTAAACGAAGAATTAAATTTGCTTTGTTGCAAAAGGGTGTTGCTGAGGATACAATAGAGCAATTGTTGGAAAACACTAACAATCAACAAGAGGCAATCATAGAGATAAGTAAAAAATATATGAAAAATAAAGATAACACTAGAGAAAATCATGAGAAACTAGCTAGGCATTTGGCTAGTCGTGGATTCTCATGGGAAGATATAAATAGTGCATTATCTAGGATAAAATCGGGTGAGATATATGAAAGTTGGGACTGATATGGTATTATTGGATAGGATTGCTAGGTTGTATCAACGCAAAGGTATACCTAATAGGATATTTACTCAAAATGAACGTAGCCATATATTATCACTTGGAGCAATTGATAGATTGATAGAGCGTATGGCGGGTAAATTTTGTGGCAAGGAGGCTGTAGCCAAAGCACTGGGTACTGGTATCGGATTTGGTGTTAAATTTAGTGATATTGAGATTGTTGGTGGACCCAATAATGTGCCTATGGTTTTATTGCATGGGATAGCAAAGGAAATATTTGAGCAAGAATACACAGAGATACAGTTGAGCATTACACATGATGGGGATTATGCCATGGCAGTATGTGTGTTAAATTGACTTTTGTTTATTATTTGACAATTTATGCGTGGATAAAATTTTTTAAATTACAAAATATAGTCACAAGATAAAAATTGTGGCTATATTTTATTTTTTTGTATTAAAAGTATTTTTAAGGGGATAAATTATAATGTCAAAAGAATTTGATGAGTATAGAGAGCAACTTGAGTTGTTGATTAAGAACAATATTGATGCAACTGAGCATACACTGATAGATAGAGAGGAATATCAAGATAGTTTCCAAATGTTAGAGCAGGTAGTGAGTGAATTACAACTACCCGATGAATGTGATTTGGCAACACTTGTAGAATATGAAAATTGGTTAAAGGAGCAAGGCTAGTGGAAATCAAGCGTGGTGAGTTGTATTACGCCAATCTATCTCCCGTGGTGGGGAGCGAGCAGGGTGGGACTCGACCTGTATTAATAGTTCAAAATGACATAGGAAACAAGTACAGCCCTACTGTAATAGTGGCAGCAATTACTAGCAAGTTGAATAAAGCAAAATTGCCTACACATATAGAATTAGATGCTACTACATATGGCCTAGAAAAGGACTCAGTAGTCTTACTGGAGCAGATACGGACGATAGACAAAACTAGATTGATTTCAAAAATTGGAGAGTTAGATGAGCTCACTATAAATTCTGTAAACAAAGCCATTTTGGTAAGCCTAGGTTTTTATCATTAACACACTTATTAGAGTGTGTTTTTTGTTATTTTGCATAAGATAAGTTTATCAATATTTGGTATTGACTTTTTGGCGTGTGTAATGTATAATATTACTAACAATTTTTGAAAACTGTGGTAGGAGAGTTTATTATGAATTGGATGGGTAAGTTTTTAATATTCTTGCTAGTCGTAATCGTTGCTGTCTCTCTAGGTTTGACTGTTTATTATTTGATGCGCAACAGTGAGACTATTGAGCTTAGTGATTCTATAGTGAATGTCAATGCAGGTGAGACATTCAAGGTATCTATAGAGCACAAAGATGCACACAATGGTACTACTGTAGCGTTGACTACGACTGATGAGGAACTGTTGGAGTTGGTTAGCAACAACGAAAACGAGTATACTTTTAGGGCACTCAAGGGTGGTATAGCTACTATTATCTTGTCTACCAACAATAGACAATATGACGGTACTACTTGTACAGTAAATATTGGTGATGGTAGCACAGAGAACCCTTACTTTGTCCGTAATTATGAAGATTTGTCATACATTGGTAACCCACCTGAGAGCATGACAGGTAGTTATAGTCTGGGTGCTAACTACAAGCAAATTGCTGATATTGATCTCAGCGTAAAGAATGCTAATAGATGGCAACCTATCGGTGCTGGTAGTGGTGAATTTACAGGTACTTATGATGGTAATGGATACACAATTTATAACTTAAAAATTACTACTCCTAGTGATGATGCTACTGAGGGATATCCAGAGAATATTACTAATATTGCAAACGCTGGTTTGTTCTCTGTGATTGGTACTGGTGGTGTAGTGAGGAATGTTATTTTGGATACTGTTACCATTGATGAGACTGAGGCTACAGTTGCTGGTAGTATCGCGGGTATCAACAAGGGTACTATCCAATACTGTACAGTTAGGAATGCCAATATTACATCAAATGCAACCAACATTGGTGGTATAGTTGGTACAAATAACGGTACTGAGACTGGTAGTCCAGCTAGATTGGATAGAGTATCATTTGTTGGTACATTGAGTGGAGCACACAACATAGGTGGTATTACTAGTAACAACATAGCAGGTACTATAATTAATAGTTACTCTCGTGGTACATTTAATCCTACAGATAGCTCTGCAAAGATGGGTGGTATAGCATATAGTACTACATCAGTATCATTGAGCAGTGATTCATACAAAAAGTCATATGTTATCAACTGTTATAGTACAATGCAAGTATCAGAGATTAATGATAGTCCTATATCAAATAGTATGGCTATGATTGTATATAGCAACACCAATCCAAATGGTACTAGCATTTTGACAGATACTCAAGGTGAAAACAGGATTTATGGTAACTACTATTATAGTAGTCAAGGTTTTGCAGGTATTTATGGTCAAGCAGATAACAATGATAAGTACTTTGTTACAGCTGTTACAATGGAGCAATTAAAGAGCGTTCCTACTGATGAGCAAGTTAATGAGATTGCTAATATGAATGAGAAGAGTACTGAGTTTGCCTACATTACTTATAGCGGAGACCGTACTCCTGTGAGATGGGACTTTGCGTCTGTTTGGAAAATTAGCAGTACAGAGAACGATGGGCTACCTACATTGAGAGCAGTATTGGCATCTAGTCCTGATGGCGGTGTGGCTGTACCTGATAGGATTTATGATGTAGAGCAAAATGTGAATGGTGAAATTTGGACAGAAACCGATTTGCGCTACTTGGCTGACGGTACTTGGGATCTAGACGGAGATTATATACTGATGGCTGATATAACACTTACTGGTGAGTGGCAACCTATTGGTACAAAAGACAATCCATTTACTGGTACATTCAATGTATCAAATAATGGTGAGACCAATTACAAGATTTATAACTTGAGGATTAGTGGTGACTATACCTACGCTGGACTATTTGGATATGTATCTAGCACTGCTGAGATAGTAGGAGTTGAGATAGTAGGAGTTAACATTACCAGTGGTACATACATCGGTGGTATTGCTGGATACTCTGAGGGTATTATAGATAGTTGTAGTGTGACCAAGTCTACTGGTGGATATGTAGGTATAACCCGTACAGCAAATGCTGAAAGTTATATTGGTGGTATTGTAGGTTACAACAAAGGAACGGTAAGTAATAGTAACAACTCTTTGGATATTGCTACTACGACAAATGGATTTAATATTTATGTTGGTGGTATCACAGGAGTAAACGACAACACAATTAATAGTAGTGGATTCACTGGTACAATTGCTGGTACTAACGGTACAGGCGGCACTTACAATGCAGGTGGTATTGCTGGTGTTAATACTAATAGGATTGCTAATTCTGTAGTAAGAGCAAATGTAAATTTACCTAACTCAAATGACAATATCGCAGGTGGTATTGCAGGTCTAGTGAGTGGTAATGCAAAAGTCACTATGAGTAGTTTTGCTGGAGATATATCTGCTTATGTTGCTGGTGGTTTGGTTGGTAAATTATCTGCCGCAACATCTGCTGTGGTAGCAGTAGAACGTAGTTATGCTGGCTCTGGTACTATTACTGGTTCTAGGGTAGGTGGTCTAGCTGGTCAGATGACAGTAGGTGAGATTGCTAATAGTTACACATTGATGAACCTATCTGGTAGTATCATGGCTGGTATGTCAACCACTATCGAGAAGAATGGTGGTAACTACGCTACAGTTAGGAATTGCTTTGTAGCAGTACGCTTTGATACATCAAGTGGTAGGGCATACTATGAGACTGAGAGTGAGGTAAGGTTGTATCATGCCGATGTATGGGATTACTTATTGAGCTCTCCAAATGATAACGACAAAGTAGCTGGATTCGTTGTAAACTGTGTAATTGATAGAGATGTCTGTGGCAATGCCACACGTCGTGAGCCAGCTAAATGGCTATGGGTAACATACGGTAGCTCAGATGACGGATTATTCAGTACAGACGATTGTAAGAAGACAAGTACATTTACAAATCGTGGATTTAATACTTCATACTGGGCATGTGATGGAGAGAATTATCCTACATTAATCGGAGTAGCTTAGTATAGCATTAGTAAATAAAGAGTGAGCATTATACTCACTCTTTATTTTTTGTATATTTGTGTAATTGTATATCTTAAAATGTATTATTAATTAGATTGTAATACCAGAGGCAAATAAATTTTTGCAGAGAGTAGTATATAAGGCATAATTCATTGTTGCTGAATTAAGAGATTATAATAACGCAAAATAGGTTAGATATAAGTCGATTTATATTATAGTACTATGCACTCCTAGTATTTGGTGCATAGTATTAGATTCTTCCTTTTTGCGCATAGTTTGATTCATTTTGATAATTAATTATTCTATTGCATACAAGGAATCGTGTGTTATTCCATTAGTTTAGCTAATAAAAAAGATAGTGGTTTATATTTATTCCTACTATCTTTTATTTTGCTAGTTTCAAAATTTTTTACACTATTTTTATGATTCACGATTGATGTATTGATTTAAGTTCTTAAGTCACCAAAAGGTAACACAATTATAAATATTTATATTTTTTTAAGATTGATAACTATCTATGTTAGAATAACTTTTATTTGACTCTGTTAAATTTGTGTCTGATATTGTAGTGGCATTATTATACCCAGAGTTGTTGTAATAATTTGAATAATTACTTAAGTCATTTGTAGGGGCATCAGATGAATATTCGTTCATATTTGATTGTTCTACATATGAGGTTTCTTTGTTTGGTTGCTCTGTAGTTTGGGTTGTTTCCTGATATGTGGGGTTAGTCTCCAACTGACTATTACTATCCATACTATTCATCCAAATTTGTAGTCCCAACACTCCCATTAGAGTTCCTACAAAAGTGAAATATACGGCCAGTGCGATTTTTTTACCAGTGCTAACCAGTGGCTTTCGTACGGCAGTAGCAGTAGTACCGCCTTTTTTCTCTGTATTGTTGGTTTTTGATTGAGTGGTTCTGGTACCAGACCTTGTGGAAGATTTTTTGCTTGTTGTTTTAGAATTTTTTGTAGCCATAATAAAAATACCTCTCAAGAAGTTTTTTGATATTTATATCTTGTGTGAGGTATTAGTTTTTATTCTTTTATTTTATAAATATTGCCTATTTTATGTTGTTTGCCGACATCTAGGTAGATTTCTTTTGCCCAATCTGCTCCTTCCTGTAGTAGTCGTTGTTGCATGGTCTGGAGCGCTTTTTGTGGGGTGTTGTTTTGCTCGCTTAGGTGTGCTAATATTACTGCACGTACGCCATACCCAAGCATTTGAGCAACAGCATCGCTTGTCGCATCATTGCTAAGATGTCCATTGTTGGATAATATTCTATTTTTTAATCTAAGAGGGTAGTTGGGGTTGTGTAGTAATGTTTGTATATCATGGTTTGATTCAAAAACGATTAAGCTACTATCCATCAAATGTCGTATAATCTCTGGCGTGGTGTGTCCCAAATCTGTTGCAATACTAACTTTGCTATCTCTGCAACTTACTGAATATCCAAGGCAGTGGGCAGCGTCATGATCCAAGTCAAAACAAGATATATTTAATTCATTTATACAAAAATCGTTACCATATATATCTATTTTTTGATTCTCTTTTAATTTACTCATTTTACTGTCCATAGTTAGCCACGTGTCTCTGTGCGTATATACCTTGGTATTGTATTTTACTGCAAATTTTGATAAGCCATTGATATGGTCAGAATGCTCGTGTGTAATGAGAATAGAATTAATTAAACTGGGATTGACTCCAATTTGCATTAGCCTGTTTTCTATTTCACTACAACTAATACCCGCATCTATCAAGATGCGGGTGTTGTCTCCTTCGATATATGTAGCATTTCCCTTGCTACCACTAGCCAATACACAGATACGCATAATCCCTCTTATTTGCCATACATGCCATATAATATTTTATTTAATGTTTTAGTAGACACTAAACGTTTTAGACTACGCAGAGTTTTGTATGAAAATCCCACAGTCAAGCAGAGTGGTGGGCGTTTTTGTTGCAACAATTTTCGTATCGCCTTTGCAATGGAGGACGGTGGCATACCATTTTGCTCATCTTTTTCCATGCGTTGTACGCTACGCCTCACTCTATCTCCATATACTGGGTCATCTGGAATCTCTGCCTTTACTCTATTTGCTGTAAAGTTGGTCTTGATATCGCCAGGCATCAAGCAAGTTACCTTGACGCCAAGAGGCTTTACCTCATTTTGCAAAGCTAGACTAAATGCGCATACTCCAGCCTTTGTTGTTGAATATAGAGCCTGAAAAGGTATTCCAAATTCGCCAGCAAGTGAGCCAATATTTATAATATTGCCTTTTGTTGCTCGTATATATGGTAGTGCCTCAGCGCAACTATTAATAACGCCTAGTAGGTTAATAGATATTATCCTCTCTATGTCCTCTACAGGCTCATATTCCACAGGACCACTGATACCCATACCTGCATTATTGATGACTACATCAATATGTCCCTCTGCCTCATTTATTACTTTGTATGCGTTAGCGATACTATCTCTCTGACTCACATCGCAGACTATATGACGGATATCGGTATTGTTAGGGGCAGATCTAGATAATGAATAAACGATGTACCCATTTTTTATCAGTTCCTCAGCAATGGCTAGACCTATACCGCTAGATGCACCAGTAATTGCTACAACTTTTTGCATAAAAACTCTCCAACAATCTTTGAGTATATTATACTACAAAAGCAAATGAAAGGCAAAAGCATTTATTTATTTTTGTGTTTTTTTCTACAAAATTATTTAGTTTATACGTATAATTTACAAATATTTTGATGAGTTAAACTGATGCGCATTTGTATAATCGTATTAGGTGGTGTAATATGACTAATCAAAACAAGCAATACAACTTTTATGTATTAATAAAATATCTGTGTTTTTTTGTTGCTTTTTATGTGTTAGGTTGTGCTAATATAGAGGGATTACACCCATTTATGTTTGGGTTGTTTTTTTGTTTAGTGTGGTGTAATCAAAAAATTTATATATTAGCACCTCTTTATATACTCGCTAGTTTCTTATGCTTTGGGGATTGGGTGAGTATTTTCTCTAGCTTGTGTACTGTAGGAGTATTGTGTATAGCCTATATATTTCACTATAGATTCAAGCGACCATTCAATGTCTTACTCATCAGCCTATATGCCATACTAGGGCAGTTTGTAAATATTTATTACATAATTACTATAGACGGTAATGTATTGAGTGCTGTCTTGACTCTTATATTGGGCATACTTGCAATGCTTGCTTATATACATTTTTTCCAAAACTTATTGATGCGTGGAGTTCGTAGACGATTCCAAGTTACTGAGGCTATAACAGGCGGAGTATTCTTGTTGGCACTTATCAATGGTATATACAATTTACCATTTATTGGCGAGTATGCAGTAAGTACTGTAGTGGCTTTGTTGGTGTTATTAGGATTGTGGTGCTTTGGTGCAGGTACTTCGGTTGTTTTGGGAATAATTAGTGGATTGGGAGTCGCCTTTGCTACCAACAGTCTTATTTATATAGCACTTTTTGCTTGTTGGGCAATGATGGCTAGTGCTATGCACAGCAACAAACGAATTTATTCTGTTATGGCATTGATACTTGTAGATGCCTTGATGGAGATATATTTTTTCCCAACATTTAGTTTCATTAATCTAGGTGCTGTGCTGATAGGTGCATTATTGTTTTTGGTTGTACCTAGTGGGGTATTGCAAGACTTATCAAATATAATAATAACAGACAAGGAAAACAATGCAATGTCCAATCTACTGAATAAAGAGAGAGATAGTTTGTATAAACGTTTGCAAAATCTTAGTTTGGTTTTTAGAGAAATGCAAACAGCTTTTTGTAAAATGACAAAACAAAGCATCACGGGTGAGCAAATTAAAACAATAGTTACTAGTGAAGTAAAAAGAAACGTGTGTAATAGTTGTCCAAACAAATCTAGTTGTTTGCGTACTTTTGATGAAGAAACAGATTATGCATTAGGCAGTATTACTAATTTTGCTATTAATAGAGGCAAAGTCAATATTATTGATGTGCCAGCGAGTTTGTCTTGTAGGTGCGGTAGATTGGGGGCAGTGTTGAATGAGGTGAATAAGCAGGTCTTAGAGTACAAAGAAAGGAAAAACAATCAAGATAGTCAAAACATTAGTAAATTGGTTATAGCGGAGCAATTATTTGGTGTATCGCAAGTAATGTCCAATTTGGCGGAGTCAGTAGCTAGCAGGATAGAGTTTGACAGCATATTGGAGCGACAAATTATTGAAATGCTCGGTTATCATAATATTTTGTGTATTGAGGCGGTTGTGTACAAGTCGCACAGGTCTAGCTACTTTGCTAGTATTGTGGTACGCAACAAAGATATTCAAAAAGATGAAATTGTAGGCGTTGTTGGTGATGTTTTGGCTCAGCCTGTACAGGTAGCCAAAATAGAGCCAAGTAAAAAAACTAATTTTAGTGTAATATCTTTGCAGATTGCTAATGCCTATGATATGGTTTTTGGTTGTGCTGGGGCAAAAAAGAATGGTAGTATTGAGTCAGGAGATACTCATTCGATAATGCGAATAGGTGCGGACAAATATCTGATGGCTCTATGTGATGGTATGGGTAGTGGAGCAGATGCGGAGCGTAACAGTAGTATGGCAATATCGCTGATAGAGAATTTTTATCAAGCAGGATTTGACAGTGATGTAATACTAAATTGTGTGAACAAATTAATGAGTACCAGTGGAGATGAGAGCTTTAATGCAATTGACATAGCGGTAATAGATTTGGTTAATGGTAATTGTGATATGTACAAAGTTGGCTCGCCGTGTAGTTTTGTAAAGCAACCTAATATGACTGAGCTTGTTCCAGCTGGGGCATTACCTCTGGGTATACTTGATGAACTCAAACCTAGTACTAGTGCTAGAGTGCTAATTAATGGAGATATGGTAGTATTTTTGACAGATGGTGTTTTAGATGCTTTTGGCGATGAGAACATTTTATGCGAGTTTATCCAATCGTGTGAGACATCTAATCCACAAGTGTTAGCAGATGCCATACTCAATGAAGGGTTGAAAATATATAAATTTGCACCTAATGATGATATGACAGTTTTGGTAGGTAGAATATATAAAAAATAATTTTTGATTAACTATTGTAATATTCCCATTATTTTGATATAATAATTGTATAAAATAAAAAGCACTACTGCATAGTACCTTGGAGACTTGGAATTGTGCCTGTTTATAGTGTACTATGCACAGTATTATGCACTTTTGATATCAAATAAAAGGTGGATATAAATATGCAAAAAGCATTTGATGCTATCAAAAAATACGAGATGTTTAAACCTGGTTGTGTAGTAGGAGTAGCAGTTAGTGGTGGTTCTGACTCGATGGCTTTGTTGCATTTTTTGAATGAAAACAAGGACAAGTTAGATATTGAGATAATTGCTATTCATGTCAACCATACTACTAGAGTTAATGATGACCGAGACCAAGCTTTTGTGGAGGATTATTGTAAAGAGCATCGCATTAGATTTCACAAGTTTAAGATAGAGGCTACCCGTATTGCTCGTAATAGAGGGTTGACTATGGAGGAGGCGTGTCGTGAGGGTAGATATGGAATTTTTGAAGGGTTGCGTGATAGAGGTATAGTTGATGTTGTGGCTATAGCACATCACCAAAGTGACCAAGCCGAAACTATTTTATTACATATTTTGCGAGGTTCTGGACTCAGCGGAGCCAGTGGTATGAACTTTGTGCGTGATGGATTCTATGTGCGACCATTCTTGGATACAAAAAAGTCAGAGATTATGGCTTATGTGTACGAAAATGATATACCATATGTAGAAGATGAGACTAATCAAATGAATTTATTTAGTCGCAACATCTTACGCAACAAAGTGTTGCCTGAGTTGCGTTTGGTTTGGCCTAATGTAGATGAGAGTCTAGCTAATTTTGGATTGACCTGTAGGGAAGATGATGGATATATCCGCAAGATGATGAATTTTACAGGTATTTTGCGCAAAGAGCGTTTAGTAAAGATTCCTCTTACATATTTTGTGTATGACAGGTCATTAGTTAGTCGAATGCTATATGATTGCCTTGGTGATATAGGTGTTCATAATGATATTGAGCACAAACATATTGACTTAGTTATTAATCTAGTAAAAAATGCTGATACAGGGGCTAGGTTGGATTTGCCTCATGAAGTCACTGTATACAAAGAGTATGAGTATTTGACAATTGCACGTAAAAAACCAAAACTAGTAGTTAATACACAATGGGAATTTAAACGAGGCGTGACAAAAATCGAAGATTTTGGCAAAATACGTGTAAAAAAAGGTAAGTTAAATGAACCAGTGTTGGGTGGACTATTGATTGATGGTGACAAGGTACCAAGCACTGCAGTGTGGCGTATGCGTAAAGAGGGAGATGTCATCACTAAATTTGGTGGCGGTACAAAAAAATTAAAAGCATATTTGATTGACAAAAAAGTTCCCGCTCGTATGCGTGACTATACGCCAGTATTGGCAGACGGCAGTGATATTCTGTTGGTGGCTGGAGTAGATATTAGTGAAAAATTGAGAGTGACTCAGGATACAAAGCACCCATTAATTGTAGAGTATACTACACAAAATTGGGAATGATGTCCCAATTTTTTTATTTTTCTTTTGACAAATTTAGATATATTTGATAATATAACATTACTTGGGAAGATATTGAGTGGAGACTATATGGCACAAGACTTAGATGACGATGACACAACGCTCTTGACTATGCCGAGAGATATAGTTACAAGAGAACAAAAGAAAGAGGCTGTTTTATACAAAAAACAAGCCTTTTTGCCACTCAAAAAAAAGTTAAATAACATAAAAAAATTATCCTCTTTTTCTGCACATGCGGTAGCAGAGGAGATAAAGCAAATAGACAGCGATGAGATTACAAAAAACATCATGTCTGGGGCAAATTCCACTGTTAGTAAACAGCGCTCTACAAAAAAGCGTTGGCTCAGTGCGATTTTTTTGTTAGTGAATGTAATAGTACTGGTTGTAATTTTGTGGGTGCAGTTATCCGGTGAAGAATCTGTTTCTTTTGCCGAATTGATTACACAGACTATCAATTGGTGGTGGATACTGCTGGCTGTAGGATTCTTTTTCTTAATAAATGCATTGGATGGAATGCGTACATGGATTTTGATAAAATTCTCCACAGGACGGTCTAGACCGTGGCTCAGTTATAAATCTGTTACCATTCAACGCTTTTATGATTGTGTGACTCCTTTAGCAACAGGCGGACAGCCATTTCAGGTATTTTACCTACACAAAAGGGGATTGTCTGCTAGTAGTGCTACCAGTGTACCGCTGGCAAAGTATTTGTATGCGCAAATAACTTATATGTTCTTTATCATAGTAGTATTTATACTCAAGCAAGCATATATACTTACCCTTTCACCAGCAATTTTGACACTTTGCTACATTGGGTTGGCTCTCAATTTGCTACTCATAGGTGCTATTGTGTTTTTGTCTGTGAGTAAAAAAGCAGCACCTTCGTTTACTATAGGCATATTAAAGCTTTGTAACAAAATGCATTTGGTAAAAGATTATAGGCGCAAGTACGTGCAAGTTATGAGAATTGTGCGTGAGTATGTAGCTACTTTTAGAAAGTTTATGAGTAATGGCTGGATAATTGTATCTGAGGTATTTATTTCCATTTTGTATATGTTACTAATATACAGTTTGCCATTCCTGATCTATTGTGCATTTGGCAACCCATTTGACCTCAATATGTGGGCAAATATTATGGTTATGACAGTTGTTTGTGATTTGGCAGTGAGTTTTGTGCCTTGGCCAGGAGCTGCTGGTGTAGCTGAATTATCTTTTAATGCACTATTTGCTAGTCTATTTACATCTTGTGCTGCGTGGGCGGTATTATTTTGGAGAATATTGACCTACTATGGGTACCTTATCCAAGGTATGTTAGTAATGTTCTATGATTTTGCGTTTGGTAACAAAAAGATTCAACCGTTGCTAGATAGATTTAAGGAGGAAGATGCGTATTACGAAAATTTGAGGGCTAATGGTAATGTGGGCACATTGCCACAGCAATCAAAATCCAAAAAAAAGAAAAAAGGGGAGTAGGATATGGAGCAAGATTTTTTAGCAGAAAAAAAGCCAAAAAATCGTAAGTGGTATGTCTGGCTCTTTATAGCAGTGTTATGTGCATTGCTATTGTCGAACATGGCAGGCGAGACGTTCAAAAATCTTTTTTACTCTCTCTTGGGTGGTATTACACCTATATTGATAGGTCTAGTGGTGGCATTTTTGTTGATAGCTCCAGTTAATTGGATAGAAAACAAGTTATTGAGAAATGCCTTTGTAGGTAATCCACATGCAAAGGGCTACAAACGTGCTATATCACTAACCATTTGTTATGTATTTATAATTGGATTAGTAATCTTACTAATGGTGTTAATTATACCTAATATGGTAAGTCTAGTGCAACTATTTACAGAACAGGGCGATACTTATCTCAATCGAATACAAGTAGGAATTACTGAGTTTATCAGTAGCCTGCCATGGTTCAATGAACAAGATGCCCAAGAGATGGTAAATGCAGCAGTAAATGGTATAGTTGAGGCTATACAGGCGATGTTACCTGACTTTTTATCAAATGTTATGACATATTTGATGGATACAGTGTCAATTTTGCTGAATATTGTAATAGGTTTGATACTTTCTTTCTTGTTATTAAAGGACAAAGAGTTGATAGCTAAGACATCAAGGCGTTATACTTATGCTTATAATGACCGTAAAAAGGCTGATGAAATCGTAACAATCACTAGACGCAGTCACTCAATGCTAAATCAGTTTGTTATTTGTAATGTTATAGTAATGTTTGTCATCTTTGTGATAGCTTGGATAGGATATGAGATAATAGGGGTGCCTTATGCACCATTGATGGCACTGATACTTGGAGTTTTATCTATTATACCTTATATTGGTGGATTTGTAGCGGCAGTACCGTTGGTATTAGTGATGCTAGTATTTAGCTCGGTAGATTTATTGTTGATTGCACTGATATTTGGTATAGTAGATTGGGCACTTGTTACTACCTTTTTACCTCCATTCATTATTAGTAAGCGACTCAATATGCGTGCAATAGTGACCATGTCGGCGTTGATTATAGGTGGGGCGTTGTTTGGTGTCATAGGTATGATTTTGTCTGCTCCAGTAGCTGCTGTAATATCTGTAGTAATGCAAGAGAGGTTAGAGGTAGGAGAGGCAAGGAGAGAAAGAGAGGAATTGGTTGCCTCTGGGGCAGTGTCGGTTAGTGAAGTAGGTACATCAGATATATTAGACCTTAGTCAAGATGCTGATGTCAACATTTTTGCTCCAAAGGAAGAACGTGAGTTCAAATTAAAATTTAAAAGAAAATCAAACGATATTAATCAATTGCTCAATGATGAAGAGAGTATTACTACACCTGTCGTAAAAGGCGAAACTAAGAGAAAATTATCTAGGAGTGGAAATAGTCAAGTAAAAAAGACTACAAACTCAAGCAAAAAATCAAAAACAGCAAAGTCAGCACAAAATAAGTCTGGCAAAAATGTCAAAAAAAGCAAGTCAGAAAACAATGTTGAGCAAGAGATTAAATCAACAGAACAAAAAGATTAAACTCAAAAACACTTCGTTATTACTAACAAGTGTTTTTTTGTTTGTAATTTGATGAATAAACTATGCGTAAAATTGTCTATGTCATTTAGAATAATGCAAATGTGCTACCATTAGTTGTAGTTACAGTAGTTGTATTATTAGGGCAATTATTGGTAAAACAAGCGTTTGCTCTAGACAGTGCGATTAGGGCTATTAATAACAGTATTAGGAAATTGGAATTAGTATTTAGGTCGGTACCCGTTATACCTACTACTATAGATATCAATAAAACTAACACTAAACTCTGTGAGACAGTCATAGTTATCTCCTTATGGTGTTATTTTTTAAAATTAGATATGCTCAAAAAAATATTTTTGTGCAAATAATATGTTAAGGAATTAATTGGGGCAATCAAAAATATTGCTATTTTTTTATTTTTGGTATATAATTTTTAGCATGGATTTAAAACAGAAAATACAAGAATTACCCACTAGTAGTGGCGTATACATAATGAAAAATATAAATGGCGAAGTTATTTATGTAGGAAAGGCGAAAAATCTTAAAAATAGGGTATCGCAGTATTTTCAGTCTAGCAAAAATCACACTGTAAAAGTGCGTGCCATGGTAGGGAATATCGCTGATTTTACTTATGTTGTGGTTGCCAATGAGTATGAGGCGTTTGCTCTTGAAAATAATTTAATCAAGCGTTATCAGCCGTACTACAATATCTTGTTAAAAGATGGCAAATCATACCCATATATACGCATTGATATGCATGAGGATTATCCTAGACCTACAATCACAAGGAAACTAAAAAAAGATGGAGCAAAATATTTTGGTCCATATTTTGCTGGAGTCCGCCCCCAAGATATCCTAAAAGCCATAAATCTTGCATATCCATTGAGAATGTGTAAAGGTCCAGTGCTAAAAAAACGCAGTCGTCCATGTTTAAATTATGATATAGGGCTGTGCTCAGCGCCTTGTGTGGATAAGATTAGCGTAGCACAGTATCACGAGTTAGTAAAAAAAGTTATTTCTTTTCTTAATGGTGATGACAAAGAGGTTAAATCTATATTGACTGATAAAATGCTCAAATGTGCAGAACATGAGCAATTTGAGAGTGCGCTTGTGTTGCGTGACACTATCAAGTCGCTAGATAGGTTGGGCTCTCATACTGTTGCCTTTTTGCCAAATTTTGCCAATTTGGATTGTTTTGCTTGGGCTAGTAATGGTAGTGTATCGGCTATTGCTGTATTGGTAGTACGTGGTGGTAGGAGTGTTGGAATAGATTGTTTTCATCTGATTGATGCCACACTAGATGAGCGTGATGCAGTAAGTGAGTTTATAACTCAATATTATTCTAGCATAGCATTGCCCCCTAGTGAGGTGGCAGTGAACTTTGATGTTGATGCAAACTCTGGCTTGGCTCAGTGGTTGACTAGTAGGCGTAAAGAGGGCAATGTCTTGGGGAATGTGGGTAGTGTAAGTATTATTGCTCCCCAAAAAGGTGACAAAAAGAAGTTGCTAGACATGGCACGTAAAAATGCCGAAGTTTATATTGAAAAATTTGTTGAGCAAGATAAGCGTATGGCAGATTTTACTGTGGGGGCGGTGAGTCAATTGGGAGAAATATTGCATCTAGATAAGCGTCCGAGTAGAATGGAATGTTATGATATCTCAAATATTAACGGGGTAATGTCTGTTGCGTCTATGGTTGTGTTTATCGAAGGTGAGGCTCGTACTAATCATTATCGCAAATTCAAAATAAAGACTGTCCAAGGTGCAAACGATTTTGCTAGTATGCAAGAGGTAATTACTAGACGCCTTAACGAAGCAAAAAAAGTGGATAACCCTGACCCGAGTTTTTCGGCTATCCCAGATCTTATTGTAATAGATGGTGGATTGGGGCAATTATCCAACGCTAGAGAGGCTATGCAAAAATGTGGTTTTGATATACCTATGGTTGGTTTAGCAAAAAAAGAAGAGGAGATATATACCATCGACAGTAAGGTGCCTATATTGCTATCTCGCACAAACAATGCTCTCAAATTGCTCCAGAGGATTCGTGACGAGTCGCATCGTTTTGCTATTACATTCCATAGGAGTTTGCGAAATAAGGTGGGCAGCATATTAGATGAGATTGATGGTATAGGCGAGGTAAAACGTAAAAGTTTAATAAGATATTTTAAATCTATACAGGCAATACGTGACGCATGCATAGAAGAATTAAAGAAAGTACCCAATATTACATCAAAGAATGCTGAGGATATATATCGATATTTTCACGAAAGTTAATAACAAATCTCGCATAAACATATAGCAAATTTTTGGCGAGGTTTTTTGTTTTGAAAAAATTTAAAAAACAAGATATTGTATTCACAATATTTTTGGTAATAGCTATTATATTTTTGTTTGTTGCACCATTTATTATTCTGCCAAAGGTGTATGGCTCTCAAAACATATGGGACAAAGATTTACCAAAGGAAACAGTGTTTTTGGAATTATGGGAGGTAGACACATTTGAGGGAGGTAGTGCTAATCGTGCAAGATTTTTGGAAAAAACCGCTTATAAATTTCAGGAGTTAAATAATGTGGTTTATATATATGTTAGGACACTTACAGTGGAGCAGGCTACTGCTATGCTTGCAGAGGGACAGCGACCTGATATGGTCTCCTTTGGTATAGGAGCTGGTGAGTTGTTTGCCAGTTATTGTCAACCTCTGGATATAAAAACACCTGTGCGTAGTGAGTTATTAGATGCGGGTAGTTATGATGGTAGTCAATTAGCTGTGCCATGGTGTATGGGTGGATATTTATTGGCTACTACTGACGAAGATATAAATCTAACAGACCTAAGTGCGTCAGCGCCTAGTGGGGAGGAGATGTGGCTTGTTGGTACAGGTGGTGAATATAATGTTGCCTCTCTTGCTCTAGATGGAGTTACTAGCTATATTAACCCAAGTGAAAGATTTACTCAGTACGAGGCATATGAGGCTTTTTTGAAAGGTAATAAATTTGATGTTTTGTTGGGCACGCAGAGGGATTATTTTAGATTGCAAAATAGGGTTAATTTAGGTACTATTAGTAATATTAAGTACGAATTTTTAGGTGGTTACACTGATTTGGTACAATATATGGCGATCACGACTCAAGATGAAACCATTAATAACTGCGCAAAAAATTTTATTCGATATCTTTGCAGTGTAACTGTGCAAAAGACTCTGACATCTATTGGTATGTTTGGTGTAACAAGTGTTAAGATATACCAGGATAGTTACAGCGAATTTGAAAACGTAATGATGCAAAATCTTGATGTGCTAAATGTATTTACAGACAATACTACATTGAATGAATTAAGGCTCAAGGGTAAAAATTATGCGCAAAAATAAATATTTGGATAAAATTATAACTAGTACTTTGTGTAAAAATTTTGATTCGGTTAGTATAATCAATAACGCTCAATTGGCGAATTACACTACTTTTGGTATAGGCGGTGAATGCAGTGCTTTGGTAAGTATTGATAATCTTGGTACGCTTACAATGATATTGAATCATTGCCACGAGCAACATCTACCGTATTATATTCTGGGCAATGGGTCCAATTTATTGGTGACTAGCAAGGGGATAAGTGGAGTGGTGCTTGATATGCGGAATATGAATAGTTGTGAGGTTTTTGGCGATTTTATCTATGCTGAGGCTGGGGTCAGTTTGCCCAGACTTGCAAACATAGCTATGCAAGTTGATTTATCTGGGCTAGAGTTTGCTACAAATATACCAGGTACGGTAGGTGGAGCAGTCGCTATGAACGCAGGTGCTTTTGGTAGTGATATGTCAAGTATAGTACAACATGTAACTATTTGGCGTAATAACAAGATTGTTAATATACCAAACAAAAATATTTCTTTTAATTATCGCAAAAGTATTTTCACAAATGCAAAGGACTGTGTTATAATAGGTGTATTATTAAAACTGTGCAAAAGTAGTAAAAATTTGATAATTGATAAAATGCAAAAGCTTACGAGCATTCGTGCTAACACACAAAATGTTGGTTATCGTAGTGCTGGGAGTGCTTTTTATTGCACCAATATTCCACCAGCATATATGATCGAAAAAAGTGGGTTAAAAGGTATGCGTGAGGGTGATGCAGCTATCTCTCAAAAACATTCAGGTTATATAGTCAATATGGGTAATGCTACTAGTAATGATGTGAGAAGGTTGATGAGAAAAGTAAAGTCTATTATCAAAATGGAATGGGGTGAGGTATTACACCCTGAGATTATTTACTGGGGAGGATAAAATGTTTGATGAGAATCAGTACCAATTGACAAGCGATTGGCATACACATACAATTTACAGTGATGGTACAGGTACTATTGAGCAAAATGTACAACAAGCAGTTGCGAGAGGATTAAAAAGTATTGCTATTACAGAGCATGGATTCAATCATTTTTTGAATGGAGTTAAACGTGAAAAAATAGCTGAAATACGCACAGAGATCGAGCGTTTGCGGAGTATTTATCCAATAGAGATTTTATTAGGTATAGAGGCAAATTTGATATCTTATGATGGGGATATTGATTTGACTATTGAGGAGTGCAAACTCTTTGATGTTATTAATATGGGGCTCCACAAGGCTGTTCACTACAAAAAAAAGAGGGAATTTTTTTCACTGTTCCTTAGAAATTACTTTCCAGATAGTGCAAAACATAGTGAAAAATTGACGCAAGCATATGTAAGAGCTATTGAGAAGTATCCTATAACTACCGTTGTACATTTGCATGACCTCAAGCGTGTCAATGTGGAACCGATTGCACGAGCTTGTGTAGAGCGGGGAACTTTTGTAGAGTTAAACGCAAAGCGAATATATTTTAACCAACAGGAAATAGATTGTATGCGCAACTTGGGTGTAAAATTTATTATAAATAGTGATGCTCATGTCCCAGAGCGAGTAGGTGAATATTCAAAGATTGTACAATTCCTAAAAGCACACGACTTTCCACTGGACAATATAGTAAATTTACATGAGAAAAACTCTCAAAAAGCCTAGTCAAAATTGTAAATTTGTAGTATGATTATTTAACATAATAATTACAAGGTTTTAGCACTAAATATTTGAGGGAGATGAGTAAATGTCATTTTCGTTTGATGCAAAGAGTGAGGTAGTGCAGTCTCCATTACCAGAGAATATTTGTTGTTGCAAGGCGCAGTTATCTGCGCTTATTCGTACTTGTGGGAATGTGTCATTAGTCAACAAGCAGTATCAAATATTGCTAAATACTGAGTTACCTAACCTGTTTGATAGAGTGTCAAAGTTGGTTGCAAAAATATACTCAAAGAGCAATATATTGACTCTCAAGAGTGAGGAGCGTGGTAATCATACCATAAGGTATATTATAGAGTTTCCTATTGATATATCAACTGAGATATTGGTTGATTGTAATGTCTTACGCAAAGAATACGATGGCTCCTTGAGCATTGTGAGAGGTATTTCTAGACACACTGTTGAGAATGAGTGTTGTATCAAAAATTTTATAGTTGGAGCATTTTTGGGGTGTGCTAGTGCTAATATCGTGATAAAAGATATTAACAATCTAAAAAAGCATACTGGTGGATACCATTTGGAGTTTGTATTTGGTCAATATGACCTCGCTGGAGATTTTTTACATTTATTGGGCAGTTGTGGTATACATGCAAAATTAATGCAACGCAAAAAGTTACATATAGTGTATGTAAAAGAGGCGGAGTTAGTAAGTGATGTATTGGCCATGGTAGGAGCAAACAATGCAGTAATGGTGTTGCAAAATGAGTTTGCTGTACGAGAAGTACGCAATCAACTAAATAGGCAGCTAAATTGTCTAAATAGCAATATGGAAAAAATGGTAGAGGCATCTTTGCGTCAAATTGAGGCAATAGAATACATTAGGGATACTGTGGGGCTTGATTCTCTGCCACCTAATCTGTATGAGTTGTGTATGTTGAGATTGGCCAATCCAGAGGAGACTATGGAAAATTTAGCAAAGCTGATGACTGAGCCTCTTACAAAGAGCGGGATAAATCACAGACTCAGGAAATTAATGAAATTAGCTAATGAGATAAGAGCAAAACAAGAGATTGGTGATACGCAAAACTCTGCGTAAAAGTAAAAAACTAGAATAGATAAACTTAATTTGGAGTAATACTATGGAAAATTTTGTGCATTTGCACCTACATACTGAATATAGTTTGCTAGATGGTGCTGCGAGGATAGATAAATTAGTAAAGATATTAAAAGAACGTGGGGCAGTTGCTTGTGCGATGACTGACCATGGGAATATGTATGGTGCTGTCAAGTTTTTTAAGGCATGCAAAAAAAATGGTATCAAGCCTATAATAGGTACAGAGTTTTATGTCTCACCTGATTTGACGGTAAAATCAGGCAAACCTCAAATTACACACTTGATAATTTTGGCAAAAAACCAAAAGGGGTATCAAAATTTAATAAAGTTAAATTCAATAGCATGGGTAAAAGGGTTTTATTACAAACCTAGGATAGATTTTGATACACTAGAGAAATATAGCGAAGGTTTGATATGTAGTAGCGCATGTTTGGCGGGGGATATACCTAGATTGTTGCTACAAGAGAAGTATGATGAGGCAGAGCGTGTAGCAATACGATTGCGTGATATGTTTGCTCCAGGTGATTTTTACATTGAGGTGCAGGATCATGGCATCGAGGAACAGCGTAGGATATTGCCACACTTGTATGCATTGGCAGAAAAAATTGGAGTCAAAACTATAGCTACCAATGATGTGCATTATCTATACAAAGAAGATGCTGAGATGCAAGATGTAATGCTATGTATCCAAACAGGTAAGACTATAGATGACCCAGATCGAATGCGCATGGACGGGCAAGAGTTTTACCTCAAAACAGAGCAAGAAATGCGAGAAATTTTTAAGGCACATCCTGAGAGTATTGACAATACTCTAGAAGTAGCCGAAAAATGCAACATAGACTTTGACTTTAAGAGTCATTTTTATCCAGCGTCAAAAGATGTACCAGAAAATATGACACATCTAGAATACTTGCGACAGCTGACATATGAGGGGCTCAAGAAAAAATATGGTGAAATCACTCCTGAGATAAAAGAGCGTGCTGAGTATGAGTTGGGGATAATTGATGGTAGTGGTTTTTTGGATTACTACCTAGTAGTATGGGACTTTATCAATTATGCTCGTAAGATTGGTGTGCCGGTAGGCCCAGGCCGTGGTAGTGGTGCTGCATCTATTGTCGCTTATGCGCTAGGCATCACCAATATTGACCCATTGAGATTTGCTTTGTATTTTGAGCGTTTTTTGAATCCAGAGCGTATTAGTCCACCAGATTTTGATATAGATTTTTGCCCAGTTAGGCGAGGCGAAATCATTGATTATGTTTCAAAAAAATACGGAGAGGACAATGTTTGTCAAATTATTACTTTTGGTACACTAGCGCCAAAAGCTGCTATAAAAGATGTAGCAAGAGTGCTCAAGATGCCATATAGCGAAGTAGACAAGATAACAAAATTATTCCCAACACCTCAAAATATGCCAAAATCTCCTGCGATACAAAAGATATTTGGTCTAGATAGTAATCCAGAAAATCAAAAGTATGTTGTAGAAGATTTGCGCAATATGTATGATAATGATCCTCTAGTGCAAAAGATTGTAGACGTGGCCATCAAGCTTGAGAATATGCCACGCAATACGAGTATACACGCTGCGGGAGTCATCATATGTTGTGATCCTGTGGACCAACACGCACCATTAGCAAAAAATGGTGATATGGTCACTACCCAGTATGACAAAAAAGAGGTAGAGGAACTAGGACTCCTCAAAATGGACTTTTTGGGACTCATTACCTTAACTGATCTTGATTTAATGGCAAAGACTATCAAAAAAACTCGTGGTATCGAAATAGATTTTGATAAAATTGATTATGACGACCAAAATGTTTACAAGATGATATCCTCAGGTGATACTGATGGCGTTTTCCAGATCGAGAGTGGTGGTATGCGTAAACTTACTATGGATATGAAGCCAGTAAACCTAGAAGACTTGACGGTTATTGGAGCGATTTATCGACCTGGTCCAATGGACGAGATACCCACATATCTAAAGAATCGTAGGAACCCTGAGAGTATTGAATATGATGATGAGCGTATGCGAGATGTATTAGATGTAACTTATGGTGTAATGATATATCAAGAGCAGGTTATGATGATATGTCGAAAGATAGCAGGATATACTCTGGGACAGGCGGACCATGTTCGTAAGATAATGGGTAAAAAACTCAAAGATGAATTGGCAGATGAAAAAGACCGCTTTTTGTTTGGTTGGGAAGATCCAGAGGGCAAGAAAAGTATTGCAGGTGCTGTCAAAATGGGTATGAAGCAAGAGGTCGCAGAAAAGTTATGGGGCAAGATGGAAAAGTTTGGTAGTTATGCATTTAACAAAGCACATGCAGCAGCATATGCCCATGTACTGTATCAGACAGCATATGTCAAGACCTATTTTAAGACTGAGTTTTATTGTGCTATTATCAACAATCGTATTACAAAGTCAGATGAGATAAAACATTATATGGAGCTAGCAGAGCAACACGATATAGAAATTTTGCACCCAAATGTAAACAAATCTATGGCATATTTTAGTGTGGAAGGCAAAAATATACGATTTGGCTTGGGTGGTATAAAAAATGTCGGTGTGGGGCTAGTAGAGCAGTTGGTAAAGGAGCGTGAAAAAAATGGCGAGTTTACTGATTTACAAGATTTTATTAGCAGAATGGGTGCTCCCGCTCACAACAAACGCTTTTTGGAATCAATGATATGTGGTGGTGCTTTTGACTGCTTTGGTGCACCACGTAGCCAAATGATGGCGGTATATGAGACCATGGTAGAGCAGGTAGCTAGTGACAGGAAATCTCAATCAAATGGTCAAATATCCTTGTTTGATAATGTTCTCAAGGAAGATGCAAAAGTTAATAAAATTGCTTATCCTGATATACCTGAATATCAGGAACAGCAAAAACTAAGAATGGAAAAAGATGTATTGGGTATTTATGTTTCAGGGCACCCATTACAGCAATATAGGTCAAAATATAAGACATTTAATCTCACTAGTAGTATGCTCCAAGGCAGTGTATTTGAGAGTGAAGATGGTGATGATAATACAGTCATTTATGATCAAGTCAAAGATGGTATGCAGGTAACTTGTGGTGGTATAATAAATAGTGTAAAAAAATTGAGTACTAGGGCTACTAACAAGGATATGGCAGTAATTACGGTAGAAGATTTTGAGGGTACATTCGAAGCAATAATTTTCCCTAAACTTTATCCATCATTGCGAGATAAGTTGGTAGTAGATAACTTGCTTACTATAAAGGGTAAAATAAATATTCGAGAGGGTGAAGCGCCTACAGTGGTCGTTGATGAGATAGAACTATGGAATAATTGTAAAAAAGATGTAGAGAATACTCAAGCATCTGAGCCGCAGTCAAAATTGTATCTTAAATTTTCGTTAATGGACGAAGAATTGAGGGATAAGGTCTATGCAATACTCGCTGAGTATCAGGGGAATATCCCGGTAGTAGTCAAATGCACTACTCAAAATCAGGCATTTAAATTACCATATACTGTAGACGGCTCAGTAGCGTTACAAAATGAGTTATTTGGTCTGTTGTGTGATGACTGTGTTAGGTTGGTTACAAAATAATATTTGAGAGGTAAGAATATGAGAATAGGCGTTTTGACGAGTGGTGGAGATGCTCCTGGAATGAATGCTTGCTTAAAGAGTGTAGTGGATATGGCTAGTAATCTTGGTTATGAGGTATATGCCTTTAGGCGAGGATATAGAGGTGTGATATCAAAGGATTATCTTGTGCTCAATCGTGATAAGGTGCGTGATATATTTAATCTTGGTGGTAGTACCATAATGACAGGTAGGAGTGCTGAGTTTTATGAGGCATCTGGGGTAGCGATGGCTGCACAAAATC
Organism: uncultured Clostridia bacterium; assembly: GCA_944383355.1. Taxonomy (GTDB): domain Bacteria; phylum Bacillota; class Clostridia; order Christensenellales; family UBA1242; genus RUG666. The sequence goes on along the minus strand of CALWPF010000001.1, from coordinate 25,044 downwards.
TGAGAGAACTTGGTATAGACATGTTGGTGACTATAGGTGGTAACGGAACATACAGAGGTGCTTACGAATTGAGTACGCATGGTATAAAAATTGTGGCAATACCTGCTACAATAGATAATGATGTCTATTCCACGGACCGTTCTATAGGTTTTGATACCTCTGTAAATAACGCCGTTGATATGATTAGTAATATCCAAGCAACGATGCGTGCAAACGAACGAATTGCTTTTATAGAGACAATGGGGCGCTATGGCGGTGATATTGCATTATATAGTGCTATTGCTAGTGAAAGCGATATAGTGTTGGTGCCAGAGGACAAAAAAACCGAAGACGAAGTGTTGGCTCTGATAAAAAATCAATTGGATAGAGGTAATCATGCACCTATAGTCATTTTAGCAGAGAAACAGTTTGATATTAGAGAGTTGAGCGCACGAGCGGAGCGTGAATTGGGACACGAAAGTCGTACTGTAATACTAGGGTATATGCAAAGAGGTGGTGGACCAACATTAAACGATCGCTTACTTGCTATTAGATATGGCGCTAGAGCAGTGCAGTTGATTAGAGATGGAGTGTACAATGTAGCACTGGGTGTAGATGACGATATGTTATTTACAACACCTATTGACAAAGCAATCAAGTTTGAGTCACATTTTCGCAAAGACTTGTATGATTTGTTTAAAGCTTTGCACAGTGTATAAAATGAGCAAGTGCCTTTTGTGTGTATAATTGTGATTTGTATTGTAAGTAATTGATAATTTTTTAAGTTTATTAATATTTTGTCAAATTTATGTCATTATTGTTTGCCAAAAATTATTTATTTTGCTAAAATAATTCCAAATTTAGGGGGCGGTAAGATATGAAATTTGATATTATTTCTAGGAGAAATAGAGCATTTTGGGGCAAAGTGGCTGGTTATATGTCTGCATTTGTTGTAGGCGTAACTGTAATGAGTGTTATTTTCCATTGATTACTATTTGTACGCAAAAAGAGCGATAATGTATCGCTCTTTTTACTTTGTCAAAAAATATATTATTTTGTTTAAATTCCCTATACAATTCTAGATGGTACATTTTTTGGTGATGAGACGTTGTACTCTGTGAGATTACTGTTTTTGATAAGATTGTCAACACTTTGCTTACTTACTTTTGGCTGAGAGCGTAGGGAATATGCGCCTAACTCTGTTAACACATATTTTCTGTACATTATTTTATCTACTATCTCAAAGCCGACATTTACGACTTCGTTGCGACCTATATATTGGTTGAGGAGTCCTTCGTCCAGCTTATCATAACCATCTATTGCGACTAATTTTACTACTAACCTAGATACAACAGGGCGCCGATTGCTGTCTGTATTAATTACATAGTATTTGTCATTGATACTCATTTTTTGTTTCCCCTTATTTTGCTAAGTCTGCAAAACTAATTTTTTGCACATCGTCCCAGAGCTGTATATCCTCAGCCTCTTTTAATACGCTCATTTCCATTTCTCTAGCTAGATAACCAGTTTGACTAGCTGTATATTCATCAATGTATCCAACAGTGGTCATTATCTCCATAGATACATCTTGGTTGGCAAATCGGTCATGTAACTCCTGTAGAGTCTCCAAACTTACTCCACTATTATGGAAGTCAAAGCTAAATAAATCAGTGGTAGTCAAGCCCATATCACGAGCAATTTTGCGTGCCTCCTTTGACATTGAGCGCACAGGTAAATTGTATTCTTTTGCAAGCTCTAAGTAGGCCTTTAGGATATTAGGTATTTCGTGAAAGTAATGATGGTAATCTAGGTGCGTTGGCTTTAGTCCACTCTTTAGAAATTTTTCTATTTGTGCACGCAACTCCTTTTTGGCGTCTACATATTGTGTGTAATATCCAAGCATACACACATAGTGAAATACGCCTTTTTCATCAACCAATGATGGAATATCTTCTCTTGGTAAAACTGATTTACCATAAGTCAAGTTTAAATGAATGCCTATATTCTTTATATTGTTTTCTTTTGCTAATTTGATTGCTTGGTCAGTATAGGGAGTGTTCATCATTAACGTAGTACTAGTTATCCTACCATCAAGATAACATTCTACAATACCTTTGTTTACGCTATTACTAAATCCAAAGTCATCTGCATTCAAAATTACTTTCATGTTTTTTACCTCTTTAATATAGTTTTGTAATATTAAGTACTACTCAGTTATTAAAACAAATTATTATATATGCTAATAATTAATGTTATTGGTCACTACTCTTTATACAGTGACAAAATAAAAGGGTGGAGCAAACCTCCACCCAAGCAGTTTAATCAACTATTTTGCGCTCTTTGCTGTACTCAATTCACGAGCCAAACCAGCCTTTTTGCGGCTGGCTGTGTTGTCATGGTAAACATTGTCCAATCTCGCTCTGTCGATTAGACTGCATATCTCACGCAACTTTGTCTCAGCTGATGCAAAATCTTTGCTAGCAATAAACTCTCTAAATTTACGAACCTCAGTGGAAATACGAGATTTCTTTGACCTATTAGCTAGATTTGCTTGCTCAGCTAGAACTATTCTCTTTTTCTGTGATTTAATGTTAGCCAATTCTATAATCTCCTAAATATGTAATTTTTATAATGCTCATAAAGTCTAGCATAAAAAAAAACTTTTGGCAAGAGTTATTTATGAAATTTTGTAAATAATTACTAAAAAATGTAAGGTGATTATAATGTTTAGTGATTTGATAGATGAATTGTTGCAAAGCTCTCAATATAGTGGAATACTAGGTGATGTAACCGAATATGGTAAATATGGGTACAAAAAGTATGAAATAGATGTTGACGAGGAGTTGTCAAAAAAAATCAAAAAGGCAAAGGGACATTATACAACTATTAATTGTAGTAAAATTTTTACTTGCTTGCATACCGTGCAAAACTATGTAGCTCAGCGTTTAGCAAATAGCATTCAAAAATTTATTTGTATCAAAAAAAAGAAACCTAGAGTAATGGTAGTAGGGCTAGGCAATGGTGGAATGGTAGCGGATAGCTTGGGCGTTGCTTGTGGACAAAAATTATTGGTAACTCAAGGCGTCCCAGATGAACTGCGTAAAGAGTTGGGTAATCTTTGTTATCTTGAGCCAAAGGTAAAGGGAGTCACAGGTATAAATAGCTTTGATATAATTAGTGGAGTAGTGGGTAATGTAAAGCCTGATGTAGTTATATTGATAGATACTCTATGTGCCAACGATATTTCTAGATTGGCATGCAGTTTCCAGTTATCCAATGCGGGGATTTTGCCAGGTGCTGGTGTGGGTAACAGCACCAAGATGCTCAATAAAGAATTTTTAAAGTGTGAGGTTATAGCTCTAGGGGTACCATTAATTATTAGTGGTGCGAGTATGGGGGTGGATAGTCAAGAATGCGCCAATATCCATTTTACTCCTAAGGAGATAGATTTTTATATACGAGCATGTGCAAATGTGATTGGTAGTGCAATCAATATGGCTGTTCACGGCAAAGAGTATAAAAAATATGAGTTGTAATTTTAATTATAGTTCATATAAATTCATTTATGTCAAATTGTATCAAAAAACAGTATTTTTAGTCATTTGCTATTTACTTTTTGCGCTTGACAAAATAATATGGCACACATATAATGACTGCTATAAGTGAGAGTAAATTTAAAACTTGAGTATTTTAGGAGGTATATATATGATTCAAGGTATCAAGGGGTTGACTGCGGAGCAAAAAAGAAAAAAACTAGAATCTGTTGTTGGCAATTTTTTGGGCAATAAGGTTGTCAAAGTAGAGGAAATACCAGATGAGGAAACATCGTTGGTAAAAGAAGGAGTATCTAGAGATTTAGATAAAAATGAGAGTATTGATGGATATACTGATGTAGATACAATTACTGATGAGCAGGCTATCCGCGATAAATCTTTGGTTGAAACAAAGATTGACAATAATGTAACTGAATCAATGGGGAAAGATCAGGGAAGTATTCAGGCTGCCGATGATAATGATTCGGCAATAACTACAATTATGAGAATGTAGTTATTTAGATGATAACTTTTAATAAAAGCGGTCTAAATACCGCTTTTATTTTTATTACCTAAAGTTTATATACTATGCAGTATTATATTTTGTTAATTTTTGTGCATAGTTTATTGCTCACTTTGTGAGGTGTGTGGATAGTACTATGCAGTAATCAAAAAAATAAGATATGAAAATAATTATCACAAAATTTATTACTTTTCATATATAAAATCTATGAGAGTAAAAAAAGATATGAGCACCCAGCCAATACTAGTACTAGATAGTGGTGTGGGTGGTTTGACGGTATTGAGACAATTAATACAAGTATTGCCCAATGAGGATTTTGTATATTTTGCAGATTTTGATAATGCTCCATATGGTAGATTGAGTAAATCACAGTTGAGAGGCGTAATATTAGCTAGATTGCTGCAATTGAATAAAAAGTACAAACCAAAAAGTATTGTCTTGGCTTGTAATACGGCTACAGCAAGCACTATTCAAGATGTACGAGAGCAATTCCCTCACTGTATTATTGTCGGTACAGAGCCCGCTATCAAGCCTGCATTGAGAGTATGTAATAAAGTGTTGCTATTGGGTACTATGGGTACCATGTGTAATAGTGGACTGGTAAGATTGGTAACTGAGACTCAGCCCAATAGGGTTATTACACAAGTAATGCCTGACTTAGCTACACAAATTGATAAAAATATTGCCAATTTGCAAGTTTTGCGTAGTGAATTAGCTCTATCGCTATCACAATATGTGGGCAAAGTTGATGGAGTTGTTTTGGGGTGTACGCATTACCTTTTTGTAAAAGATTTGGTTAGTGAGATATTTGGCTCTGATGTATCAATTTTTGATGGCAACCTGGGGGTAACCAATAGAGTAAACTCTTGTCTAAAACTATTAAGATTAAACAGAGTAGATACCGTTGTGGGTACAGTGAAACTATTGTGTACTAGACGAGCTGATACTGTGAGACTTTATACTGCTTGGAGGATATTGCAAGGGGGTGATATATAGTGTGTGGAATAGTTGGTTATGTTGGTAAAGGGTTAGCGATACCAATAGTGTTGGATAGTTTAAAAAGATTGGAATATCGTGGATATGATTCGGCAGGGGTGGCTTTTTGTGAGGGGCAATCAGTCTTTAGAGAACGGCGAGCAGGTAAATTAATTGTATTGAGTGAGGCATTAAAAAATCGTATGATATCTAGCGGTTGTGCAATAGGTCACACTAGATGGGCTACACACGGGGCACCTAATGTTTATAATGCTCACCCACAAAATGATACCTCTAGCAATATATTTGTTGTGCACAATGGGATTATTGAGAACTTTGCTGAATTGAGAGACGATTTGATAGATAAGGGGGTTGTATTTTCTAGCCAAACAGATACTGAGGTAATAGCTCAATTGTTGGCAATAGAATTGTTGGGTAAAATTCATACATACCAGAATGTTGTAAGGGCTATCTCTACAGTGATAAAAAAATTGCGGGGTAGTTTTGCCCTAGCAATATTGGTAAAAGAGCTTGATTACATTTTTGCTGTCAAGCGTAGTAGCCCATTGATTGTTGGAGAGAAAAATGGCGAATGTTTTCTCGCCAGTGATATTCCTGCCATTTTGCCATATACTGATAAGATTTTGCACATAAAAGATGACGAGATTGTAGTACTATGCACTGGTAAAATTAGAGTTTATGATAATAATCTAAAGCAACGCAAATTGTTGTTTCGCAAAGTGAATACAAAAATGCAAGAGATAATGCTGGGTAGTTTTGAGAGCTTTATGCAAAAAGAAATTTTTGAGGGTGCAAAGGCAACTATAGATACTGTGGAGAGATTGCAACATTTTGATGTTTGCTCTCAATTAGATAAAACGAGATTTGACGGGGATTTTGATTTGCATATTGCAGCATGTGGTACAGCATTACATGCAGGTAGGATAGCAAAATTGTTGATAGAAAAGTACTTACGATTGCCTGTCGATATAGACTATGCTAGTGAGTTTAGATATAGTTATCCGATACTGAGCGACAAGAGTATTTGTATTTTTATTAGTCAAAGTGGCGAAACTGCTGATACTTTGGCGTCTCTCGATCTAGCCAAGTCTCTTGGGGCATATACTATAGGCATAACTAATGTAGCATCGTCAAAATTGGCAGGAGAGGTTGACGTCAATATTCCCACCAGTGCTGGGGTAGAGTTGGCAGTAGCTAGTACCAAGGCGTATTTGGCGCAACTGGGTGCGATTTACTGTTTGGTGGTGTCAATAGCAAAATTATTGCATAAATCCTTGGATTTGGATATCAATGTACTTTTGGAGATAGTGAGACAAAATGGTGATATGACCTATTGTAGAGATTGGGAGACTTTGTTGCCAGATTTGAGCGAATTGGATAGTTTGTTTTTTGTGGGTAGAGGCGTAGATTATTATCTAGCCATGGAGGGGGCACTCAAGGTAAAAGAAATTAGTTATATTCATTGTGAGGCAATGCCAGCAGGTGAGCTAAAGCATGGTAGTTTGGCGTTGATTACGCCTCAGTCTTATGTGGTAGTTTTGTTAACACAGGCTGAGCTAATGGAAAAGACTATAAATGCAATACACGAAATGCAATCTCGTGGTGCAAAAATTATCTTGATAACCACAAAAGATGTCCAAATAGATGTGACGCATATCATAAAACTTCCTGCCGTTCCAGATGCTTATAGCCCTTTTATAGCTATTCGTCCAATGCAGGAATTAGCCTATATGCTGGCAAAGCACAATGGGTACGATCCTGATAAACCTAGGAATTTAGCAAAGTCAGTTACAGTAGAGTAAAAACTTGAACAGTTTTTGCTCTTTTTTACTTTAGTAAAAAGATTAGAAAAAATGTTGCATTTTTTGCTCAATTGGGTTATACTCATATCCATAATTATTATTGTAGTAAATGAGGTGAGTGATTGATGCAAGATAGCGAGATGGAGAAAAAAGAAAATAACGAAAATATAGTAGAACCCACCAAGTATACCGGTGTTTTTTTGAGTAATATAGTTGCAGTACCATATGTAAATATTACCTGTGACATTAGAGATGTAGGAGAATTACGTGGACTACGCAAAGCCTTTGAGCGTGGTGAGAATGTTGTATTATTGGCGAGTGTTGATGGTATTCAAAATCCTACTATCAATGACTTTTGCAATGTTGGTTGTGTATGCGAGATAAAGCAATTTACCCAGACTGACAAGATGACCAAGGTGGTTATGCAGGGTGTTAACCGTGTAAAAATAGACAGGATAGAGAGTATCCTGCCTGATTTTGTGCTATATGCGACCCCTTTGGCAGAGGTTAATGCTAGTACTGTAGTGGCTTATCAGCGTATGAATGAGATAAAAGTCACTTTGAGAGAATTAAATAGGAAAGAGCCATTTTTGCCACCTTTGCTGGAGAATCAATTATTGAATATGGAGGCAACTCCTAGTAAGTTTGCTGACATATTGATTCACTTAGTGGCAAAGGGGGATATTCGCACTCAGCAATTATTGCTAGAGGAGTTGAATGTTGAGGAGAGGCTTGCCATTATACAACGATTGATGACAAATGTAGCTGAGATGGTTGCGCTAAAACAAAAGATTGATCGCAAGGTGAATGACAGTATCGCAAAATCTCAAAAAGAAATGTTTTTGCGTGAGCAATTACATGCAATCAATGATGAGTTGAATGGAGAATTGTCCGAAAACGAAGAGTTTAGAGAAAAAGTCAAAAAGTTGGGACTCAGCAAAGAAAATGAGGAAAAGGTTTTAAAGGAAATCAATAGGTTAGAGAAGCTACCTTTTGGGTCTCCAGAGCTTGGATATATTCGTAACTTTGTTGAGACGGTATTGGAGTTGCCTTGGACACAAAAAACTGAGGACAAATTAGATATAGTTGAGGCTCGTAAGGTCTTGGACAAGGACCATTACGCTTTGGACAAGGTAAAAGATAGAATTGTAGAGACCTTGGCTGTCATAAAATTGACTGGCAAGGTAAATGGGCAGATAATTTGTTTGGTAGGACCTCCTGGCGTGGGAAAAACCTCTATAGCAAAATCTATAGCGACTGCTATGGGTCGTAAGTTTGTGCAAGTCTCATTGGGTGGCGTGAGTGATGAGAGTGTTATCCGTGGGCATCGCAGGACATATGTGGGAGCTATGTGTGGTAGAATACTCGCTGGTATGAAGCAAGCTGGTACCATAAATCCTGTCTTTTTACTAGATGAGATAGATAAATTGTCTCGTGATATCAAGGGGGACCCAGCTAGTGCGTTACTTGAGGTATTGGACCCTGCTCAAAACGATCATTTCAAAGACAATTTCCTTGAGATGCCATACGATCTCAGTCAAGTAATGTTTATCTTGACTGCGAATACTTTGGAGACCATACCTAGACCACTTTTGGATCGTATGGAGGTTATTGAGGTTCGTAGTTATACCGAGCTTGAGAAAATACAAATAGCCAAGAGACACTTGATAGCAAAGCAGGAGGAAATGGCTGGACTCAAGCCAGGTACAGTGCCTTTTACTGACGAGATTTTGTCAAACATAATTCGTAAATATACATTTGAGGCTGGGGTGCGTAGTTTTGAGCGCTGCATAGCGACAGTATGTAGAAAATATGCTACTCGTGTAGTAGATGGTAAGAAATTTAAAGATATTTCTGTGCAAAACTTGCGAGATTATCTAGGGAATGACTATGCTAGTGAGCCAGAGATTTATCAAGGTGGTAATGTTGGTGAAGTAGTCGGTCTGGGTGTCAACGGCGCTGGTGGTAGCCCTATACTGATAGAGGCGTTAGCTGTATATGGTGCAGACAAGATTGTGCTGACTGGACAAATGGGAGATGTGTTTAAGGAGTCTACCGAGGCTGCGTATACCTTGATAATGAGTATGGCAGATGAATTGAATATCAATCCATTAGCATTTAGCCGATCTACATTACATCTGCATCACCCTCAATCTAGTGGTGTGGAGGGACCAAGTGCTGGTATTGCTACTGCTACCGCTATTGCTAGTGCTTATACAAATAGACCAGTACGCCCACTTTTGGCAATGACCGGTGAGGTTTCTTTGCGAGGTAGAGTGTTGCCTATAGGAGGAGTGCGTGACAAGTTAATTGCAGCAGCTCGTACAGGGATACAGACAGTAATTGTGCCAAAGGATAATGAGCACAACCTAGATGATTTACCTGATGATATTCGTAAAAAGTTGGATATTCGATTAGTTACAGATATTCATGAGGTATTTGATATAGCACTAGGCGAGCCTTTGCCACAAAAAACCAGTTTGCAAAAATTAATTGAGCGTGACCAAAAAGAACTTGAGAATAAAAAGCAAGGCGAGTTACCTAGCGGTACAGGTACAAAAATATTTGAGCAAAATGTTATATAAGGCTAGGCTCTAGCCTTGTTTTGCATTTTATTGGTTAATTGTTGTTAATAAGGAGGAGTGGTGCATTATGCAGATAAAGAATGCAGAATTTGTGACTAGTGTGGCAAATTTGTCTAGGATAGATGAGTCAACTTTGCCAGAGATAGCATTTGTTGGTCGCAGTAATGTGGGTAAATCTAGTTTGATAAATTATTTGACCAATCGTTCAAAACTTGCCAAGACTAGCGCTACTCCTGGCAGGACTAGGTTAATTAACTATTTTTTGATAAACAAAGAGTTTTACTTTGTGGATTTGCCTGGGTATGGTTTTGCTCTGGCTAGCAAAAAGGAGCAAGCAGAGTGGCAAAGTTTGATAGGTGGATATTTGCAAAATAGTAAAATGCTGAGGCACATTTTTGTGTTGCTGGATATTAGACATGAACCTAGCGAAAAGGACCAAATGATGATAAAGTATTTGTATGCGTATCAAATACCTTTTAGCATAATTGCCACCAAAATAGATAAGGTCAGCCGTAGTCAAGTCGGTAATTTTGTACAAAAGTTGGCAAATGCTCTAGGTGTAGGTAATGCTGATATCATACCAGTGAGTGCTGACAAAAAAATAGGTGGCGACAAAGTGTTGACTAAATTGGATAGTATCTTGAGTGATTGAGTGGTCACTCGTTTTGCGTTAGTCAATAGATATATTTATTTTTGTGGGAACATCAATATTTAAGGAGTTTATTTTGTACTGAGTACATTAAACTTTTATGTTTAATAAATAGAGGGGAATTATGGTAGTCAAGGGATTGGTCGAAAATATAGTCTTTCAAAACAAAGACAATGGCTATACTGTAGCACATATAGATAGCAATGGTGAAAAGATTACCATAGTAGGTAAGATTCCCTCGTTGTATGAGGGGCAGTTTATAGAGGTCATTGGGCATTATGTATCCACAAAAAAATGGGGAGAACAGTTTGCTGTAGATAGCTTTGAGATAGCAGAGCCCAACTCAGAGGAAGATATTGAGAGATACTTGTCTAGTGGATTGATAAAGGGTATTGGTCCAGTAACGGCAAAAAATATAGTGAAACGTTTTGGCAAAGAGACATTACAAATTATTGAATTGAATCCTCTAAAATTGTCTGAGGTGCGAGGTGTGAGTTTGGCTAAAGCTGCCGAGATAGGGCAGACATTTTTGGATTTGCGTAGAATGCAAGATGCGGTAATGTTTTTGCAAAAATATAATGTTAGCGTTAACTTGGCTGTAAAAATATACAATTATTACGGTGATAATACAAAAGAAATTGTACAGAACAATCCTTATAAATTAGTAGAGGATATTGCGGGAATAGGCTTTAAAACAGCGGATAAGATTGCGCAAAACATAGGAATTGAGCCGGACAGTCTATTTAGAGTGCGTGCAGGTTTGGTATTCGTGCTAAATGACACTAGTGAAAAAGATGGCAATACTTATTTGCCAAAGCCAATATTGATACAAAATTTATCCAATCTACTCGGTATAGATTTTGACGAACACAAAGAATTGTTAGATAATGTTTTGTCCCAACTTACTTTTGATGGTTTTGTGCGTCCATTAAAGATTGATGACCAAGATTGCGTTATGCTAGTAAAATACTTTTTATTAGAGCAAAAGATAGCAAATAAACTTTTGATGCTGGAGTCAAACGATACTTATTACAATGACATAGGTGTTGAGATTCAACATTATGAAGAGATAAATGATGTACAATTTCACCTTGATCAAAAACGTGCTATAGATGTGGCAGTGAATAGTGGTGTGTGTGTAATTACTGGAGGTCCAGGTACTGGTAAAACTACTATCATCAAATGTATATTGAGTATACTCAAAGCACAAAAAAAATCCATCGCTTTACTTGCCCCTACTGGTAGAGCGGCAAAAAGAATGAGTGAGAGTTGTGGTGAAGATGCTAGTACAATACATAGAGCGTTGATGCTGGACTTTGGCTCTGGTGATGGGGCATCTAATATGTATCAATACAATGAGCACAATCATTTGCCTAATGATGTTGTCATAGTAGATGAGGTATCTATGGTAGATGTGGTATTGATGAATAGTTTGCTCAGTGCTCTAAAGCCTAATGCAAAACTCATATTGGTAGGTGACCAAAACCAGTTGCCAAGCGTGGGGGCGGGGAATGTGTTGGCAGATATTATATCATCAGGTGTCATACCTAGTGTATCTTTGACCAAGATTTATAGGCAAAACGAAAAAAGTTTGATAATTACTAATGCTCATGCCATTAACAATGGTGAAATGCCGATTATAGATAACACTAGTAGAGATTTCTTTTTTGAGAAACGCACAGAGCCAAGTGATATAATGCGTACAATTATAGATTTGCAATCTACACGCATTCCTAGATTCATGGGGATAGAGCCCCAAAGAATACAAGTACTAGCACCTCTAAAAGCTGGTGTGTGTGGTGTGGATAACCTAAATAATAATATTCAAAATGTGCTCAACCCTAGACGCCCAAATATTAGCGAAGTAACCGTGGGTGATACAGTATTTAGAGAGGGCGATAAAGTAATGCATACTGTAAACAACTATTCATTACAGTGGCGTAGACAAAAGGGTTATATTTGGGAACGAGGGGAGGCGATTTTTAATGGAGATATGGGCACCATTACTAAGGTGATGCCAGATACAGGTAGTGTAGAGGTGACCTTTGAAGATGGTAGGATAGCAGATTACACTAGAGCTGATCTCAATCAATTGTCATTGAGCTATGCCATAACGATTCACAAGAGTCAAGGTAGTGAATTTGATGTGGTATTGATACCTATAATAGGTGGTGCTAGTAGCATATTGACAAGGAATTTGCTGTATACCGCAGTCACTAGAGCAAAAAAGATGGTAGTACTGGTCGGGCAGTTGTACCACTTGCGATTAATGGTAAAGAATGATTACACCGCTACTCGTTATAGTGCATTAGATATATTTTTGGTAGAGCAAAAGAGGAAAATGGAGGATTTGTTAAATGGGTAAGTCTGGGCAAAAGTTTGAGATTGACTCAGATTACCAAGTAAAGGCATGTGCCGATAAAGTGCCCAATAAGCCAAACTCTTTTGTGATATTTTTGCGCAGAGTTGGCGCTACTTTGTCTAATATGTTGTTCCCTGCACATATAAAATGTGTCATATGTGATCATGACCTAAAGACTGTTGGAAAGTATGAGATATGTGATGATTGTATGCGATTGTTGCAAAAGATACCAGATGAACATTGTTGTGAGCGTTGTGGTGCAAAGCTGAGTGGTGAGGAAAGGTATTGTTTTAACTGTCAACAAGATGAGCGTTATTTTGATATTGCACGTAGTTGCTTTGTATATGATGGTGAAATGCGAAAATTGATACATCAGCTCAAGTTTTCGAATAAACCTTATTTGGCACGGGCATTGGCTCCATTTTTGTATGACAAGCTGGTATCCTTGGGGTGGAAATATGATAAAATTATTCCTGTTCCAATCAGCAAATCTAGACAAAAATCAAGAGGTTACAATCAATCATTATTGCTCGCTAGGGAATTAGCAAAGTTGATGGACACTACAGTGAGCTGTGATGTGCTGATAAAAACTCGTGAGACAATTGATCAAGTTGGACTTAATTATATTGAGAGAAAGAAAAATTTACAAGGTAGTTTTGATGTGGTTAACAAATATCTCGTGCGAGGGAAAGATGTATTGTTAATTGATGATGTGATGACTACAGGCGCAACTGCTAGTAGTTGTGCTAATACTCTCAAAAAGGCAGGAGCAAATAGAGTATTTGTATTAACGGTAGCACATGGTGTGGTGAAATTACCTACAATTCCTCCAACAAATACTCTAAAACTCTCAAAAAAGCATGCAACTGACATATAAATACAAAAAAATACTTTCAAAATTTTGCAGTTTATATTATAATGTATCCAATATCAGTTTTTGGGAATTGACAATTTTATTAGAGCACAATTCCTAGATATGGAATATTGGTGACACTGATTATTAGTTGGTGCCAATAAAACTTAGTATAATTTTAGGAGAATAAATTAATGTTGAATATTTTTGCATCTGATAATACTCGCAACTTAAAGAAACTGGACAAAATGGCAAAGCAGGTAGAGGCATTGGAGCCAAAGTACCAGAGCATGACAAATGAAGAGTTGCAGGCACAGACAGATGTGCTAAAAGGTAGGCTTGCCAATGGCGAGACATTAGATGATATATTGTATGATGCTTTTGCTGTAGTGCGTGAGGCTAGTAGTAGAGTATTGAATATGAAACATTTTCATGTGCAGATTATGGGTGGTATAGCGTTGCACCAAGGTCGTATTGCCGAGATGCGTACTGGTGAAGGTAAGACTTTGGTGTCTACATTGCCTGCTTATTTGAATGCACTATCAGGTAAGGGCGTGCATATTGTTACCGTAAACGAATACTTGGCAGGGCGTGATGCTGAGTGGATGGGTAAAGTTCACAAATTCTTGGGACTTACTGTAGGCTGTAGTTTTAGTAATATGTCCAGAGAGGACAAGCAAAAGGCTTATAACTGTGATATTACTTATTCTACCAATAATGAGTTGGGTTTTGATTACTTGCGTGACAATATGGTTGTCAAGGCAGAGCAACGCATGGCTAGAGGATACAATTTTGCTATCATAGATGAGGTAGATAGTATTTTGATAGATGAGGCTAGGACACCTTTGATAATTAGTGGTAGAGGCTTTAAGAGTAGTGACACATATATCAAAGCACAGAGATTTATCAAAAAGTTGCGTAGAGATGAAGATTATGTTATTGATGAGGAAAAGAGCAAGATACACTTGACAGAATTGGGTAGTGAAAAAGCTGAGCAATTTTTTGGTGTGGAGTCACTCAGTGATGTAAATTGTGTTGAGCTAAATCAACACATTATGAATGCTCTGCGTGCAAACTTTATCCTCAAGGCAGACAGCAATTATATTGTCAAAGATGGTCAAGTAATCTTGGTAGATGAGTTTACTGGCCGTTTGATGGAGGGACGTAGGTACTCTAATGGTTTACACCAAGCAGTTGAGGCAAAAGAGGGCGTACAGATAAAAGATGAAAACTTGACTGTCGCAACTATTACTCTCCAAAACTATTTCCGTATGTATCACAAACTAAGTGGTATGACTGGTACTGCCAAGACCGAAGAGGGTGAGTTTAATAAGATTTATGGTCTAGATGTAGTAACTATTCCGCCAAACTTGCCACTGGTACGTGTAGATGAGCCAGATACTATTTATACTACTATTGAGGGTAAGTTGCGTGCTGTGGTAGATAGAGTAATGGAAGCTCACGAGAGAGGGCAGCCTGTATTAATAGGTACTATCACTATTGATAAGAGTGAAAAATTGAGTGAGATGCTCAACAAAAAGAAAATACCTCACCATGTATTGAATGCTAAAAATCATGCAAAAGAGGGTGAGATAGTTGCACAGGCTGGACGATTTGGCTCAGTAACTATTGCTACCAACATGGCTGGTCGTGGTACAGATATATTACTTGGTGGTAACCCAGAGTATCTTGCAAAAGCCAAAATGGAAAAAATGGGCTATACTCGTGCCCAGGTAGAGTTGGCTAGTTCCTTTTTGCCTGCACTGACAGAAGAGACTCAAAAAGCCAAAGATGATTATGACAAGTTGTACGAAGAATTTAAACAAGAGACAGATGCTGACAAGCAAAAAGTACTAGAGGTTGGAGGCTTGCTAATCATTGGTACAGAGCGTCACGAATCTAGACGTATAGATAATCAGCTCCGTGGTCGTGCAGGACGTCAAGGAGACCCAGGTCGTAGTGTGTTCTATATATCTATGGAAGACGACTTGGTGAGATTGTTTGGTGGTGACAGGCTCAAGAGGATTAGTACCTTTATGCGTGTGGACGAAGATACTCCTATTCAATTTAAAATGCTATCTAGGTTGATTGAGAATGCTCAAAAGAAAATAGAGAACAACCATTATGCTGCTCGTAGATACTTGTTGGAATACGACGATGTTATGAACAAACAGCGTACTATCATATATAGTGAGCGAAACAAGATTATAGATGGTGAAGACGTACATGCGCAGATACTAGATATGATACCTGACCTCGTTAATAGCGCATTATTGAGTTCAATCGATATTGACAAGCCAAGCATTGAGTGGGATATAGATGAGATAAATCACTCATTGGAAGACAAGTTGTACAAAAAAGGTACAAACTTTGTTACTCCAGCAATGCTCGAGGATACCATTTTTGAGGAATTGCGTGATGTGATACTAAAAGATGTTACAGAGCGTTATGAGGCAAAGCAAAAAGAGGTAGAGCAATTTGGGCATGTATTTGCTGAGTTGGAGCGAGCTGTTTTGTTGCATATGGTAGATGAGGCGTGGATGCAACATATAGACGCTATGTCTAGTTTGCGTCAACAAGTGGCATCATTATCATATGGACGCAAGGATCCTATTGTTGCTTACAAAAAAGAGGGACTTGATATGTTTGATGACATGATTACTCGTATTCGAGAAAATACCTGTACCGTGTTATTAAATATGAATATTAATATTCGTGTGCAACCAGCACCTCAACCAAATGCAAATAACAACGGGCAGTTTGTTGCTGGCAAAGGGCATACAGAGGGCGAGGCTGTCAAGACTAATAGTGAGCCTAGGCAAGTAGGTCCAGCTAAGAGTGACAAAGTATGTGGTAGGAATGATCCTTGCCCTTGCGGGAGCGGTAAAAAATATAAGAACTGTTGTGGAAAGGAAGCTTAATGTTACTGGAAGATATTAGACAAGAGTTGGATAATATATCAAAATCGCTTGAATTAATCCAAGCGGTTTTTGACGTTAATAGCCTAAAGGCAGAACAACAAAATTTACTTGACCAGCAAAGTGAGCATGATTTTTATGCAGATCAGTCGAGAGTGCAAAAGGTAGGAAGAAGACTTGCTGAGATTGAGCAAAAAGTCTCTCAAATTACCAATATGGAGCAAAAATATCATAATTTGGTAAATTTGGTAACTACATTGAATGATACTGATATGGATATGTGTATTATGGTACACGATGAGGTTGTAGAGCTGTCCAAGGCGGTAGAGGATATGCGTTTGACTGCTTTATTGCGAGGCAAATATGATAGAGGCGATGCCATATTGAGTGTACAAGCTGGTGCTGGAGGTACAGAGGCTCAAGATTGGGCGGAGATGCTGTTGAGAATGTACATGCGTTATGCTGACAAGCAGGGCTTTGGCGTAGAGATGATTGACCGTACCGATGGAGATGGCGCTGGTATCAAAGGTGCTACTATTGCCATTAGGGGTGAAAATGCCTATGGTTATCTCAAGTCAGAGAAGGGTGTACATAGATTGGTGCGTATATCTCCATTTGATAGTAATGCGAGACGTCACACAAGTTTTGCATCTGTTGAGGTGGTGCCGGAGATAGAGAATGATGCAGATATTGAGATAAAGGATAGTGACCTAAAAATTGATACATTTCACTCTGGAGGTTCTGGTGGACAAGGTGTCAACACTACTGACTCTGCTATCAGGATAAAACATATTCCAACAGGTATTGTAGTGACTTGTCAAAATCAACGTAGTCAAATACAAAACAAGCAATTTGCTATGAATGTCTTGAGAGGTAAACTAGCTGAGTTGCAAGAGGAACAACAGCAAGCGAGCATAAAAGAAGTACAAGGTACTCTTAAAAAAATTGAATGGGGTAGCCAAATAAGGAGTTATGTATTTTGTCCTTATACAATGGTAAAGGATCATAGGACCGATTTTGAAACAAGTAATGTAGAAGCAGTTATGAACGGAGATATTCAAGATTTTATTAATGAATATCTAAAGAAAAAGGAATTGTGATAATTTGAGTTAATTATTAGAGTGGGGATATTATGCTTAATTTGTTTTTTATTATTGTTGCAACTCATTTTTTATAATAATTTAACTTTATTTATTAAAAATGGAGAGCATTGATAACGATTATATTGCATAAGTTTGATACAAGTGTGTTACTGCATAGTATGCATAGTTGGCGAAAAACGAGCAAAAAACTTCGCAAAATTTTAAAAAACAGCCCCCGTGCAGTAAACGTGCATAGTACTAGATAGTGAAAGTAGTTAGTTTTTGAGATTTTTATTCATTAGAGGAATATGTTATGACTTATTACAAAAGAATGGTAAAAAAAGTAGAAACTTTACGCAAACAAAAGGTTGTGCGTATTCTTGCTATTGAATCAAGTTGTGATGATACTAGTGTTGCTATAGTAGAGAATGGGCGCAAAGTATTGAGTAATGTGATATCATCTCAAATAGATATTCATACACGCTTTGGGGGAGTGGTCCCAGAGGTGGCTAGTAGGAATCATATTTTGGCGGTAATGCCTCTAGTGGACCAGGCATTAAAAATAGCTAATCTACAGTTGAGTGATATTGATTGTATTGGTGTGACTCAGGGGGCTGGTTTGGTTGGTTCTTTGCTGGTCGGCTTGACTAGCGCAAAGGCCTTGGCTTTTGCTCTAGATATTCCATTGATTGCCTGTAATCATATCAAGGGACATATAGCGGGTAATTATTTGACTTATCAAGACCTAGAGCCACCATTTATCTGTCTAATAGTGAGTGGCGGACACACTGCTATAGTAAAAGTTGACGATTATACCCATTTTAATTTAATTGGTAGTACTCAAGATGATGCTATAGGTGAGGCTTTTGATAAAGTAGCTAGAGTATTGGGCTTGGGTTATCCTGGTGGACCCAAGATAGATAAGCTTGCGAACGGAGTGCCTGCTACTATTGAGTTTGTAAAGCATAGTACTTTATTAAATAGTTTTGATGTGAGTTATAGTGGGCTCAAGACTGCTGTTATAAATTATATACACAATCTACAGTCAAGGGGGGAGAATGTAGATATACCCAGTATATGTGCATCTTTTGAGCATGAGGCTGTAGATATGATAGTGGATAAGACTATTCGTGCTTGTGTCGAGGCAAAGATGGATATTATAGCGGTAGCAGGAGGAGTATCTGCTAATACATATCTTAGGAATAGTCTAAAGTCTAAGGCTAATAAACTTGGTATAGATGTCAAGGTTCCTGACTTTGTTTATTGTACAGATAATGCTGCCATGATAGGTAGTATTGCTTATTATGAGATGCTAGCTAATCCTCCCGCAGAATTAAATATCTCGGCGCTATCTCATATTGAAATAAAATAAGAATTGACAAAAGAGAGGTTGATTATATGTCGTCTAGTAGTAATGATTGGGAAATATTTTTGTATCTAGATGAAAATTTGCCTGACGATTTTGCTGATGTTAAAGATTGGTTAAGAGAGATAGTATACAGTGATGATGACTATGATTTTATGTCTGCGATATTACGGCTAATGCAGTCTTATTATTACAAACAGCAAGATATAGAGAAATTAAATAAACTGGTAGAAGTACTAAAAAATTTTTACGCAACTAGTACATCATATGAGCCAAGGGAAACATTATTGTTGGCGGCTACAATACTGGATAGGATAGAATTATTAAAAGATTTTTATAACCACTTAAAGGAAAATAAGTCAAAATTAAGTATTTCGTTTAATCTTAATCCTTATTGGTTTGAGGTAGAAGCTGATGAGGGTTTATACTTGCAGGAAACTTTACATGATTACGAGGCGGGAATTGAAGATGACTTGGGCTCACTGAGTTATAGGATTGTTACTCACATGATTAATGGACAATGGGAAAATGTGACCCAAATATTTAACATTGTAATAGCGTTTTTGAAAAGCAAAGATTATTCTTGGTACAAAGAATTTTGCCATATGTTGGAGAAAGGTCTGATTGAGAATACGCATAGGAAATTTTTGAATCAATATAAGTCTACCCATGATTATGAAAAATTGACACAAGCAGAGAAAACAAAAGTTATTAATGATGAAAATGATATCTTGCAACGAGTTGGTGACCTACGAGAAGTAAAAAAATTCAAGTCTTTGTGTCAAACTAATGATTAGTGACAATGGTAGTATTAGCACAATATTTATACTTGACATAGTATTTAATTTTTTATAAACTTAGAATGTAAAACTTATTTTAATTTAGATTATTCTGTATTGTTACAGTGTGGTCTGGCTTGGAGAATAAGTTGTAGGTATTAAAGATTATGGGGGAAAATTATGGTAAAAGTACAATCATTTAGGCCTGTTATATTTGCTATGGTTTTGTTATTTGTTGTGCCTGTAATGTTTATGTTCGCTGGTTGTGATAACTCTACTAATAGTTTATCTGCTAATAGAGCAATGACAGCAACTGTGACAATGTGGGAGCAAGTAAAAACTGATATTGAGAATGCACCTACTGTTAGTCAAGGGGTTTCGGTGTCTAGTCTTACTACTGATGCTAATGGTCTAACCTTGCAAAACGGGTTAGATGTGGATAATAGTGGTGTAGGGCAATTGTTATGCTTTGATTTTTTGACTGCATCTATGTATATTGCTGAAACTTTAACATTAGATGGTAGTGGATACACTCTTGGTTCGGTATTTTCTGGTGATTCGGTGATTACCCAGGAAACTGCAGAGTCATATATGTCCTATCAGGGTATGGCTGGTCAGCACATAGCTATCAAGTCTGGTATGCTGACATTAGATGATAATGTTATCAGCGGGCAAATAGTAATAGTTTCACCTTTTGGGCTAGGCAACCCAGGTGAGTTTAACTTTTTTGCCCAATTTGAGGCAACAATTGATGAGACTACTTATGCTGTTACTGATTTTAAGATTGTTTTTTATGACAATGACTCACAAGGCGCTGGCGAAAATCTGTGGTACTTTAAGGGTGTTACATATAACCAAATGCAAGGTATCTACATAAATGTTGATACTACAGAGGTCCAAGAGGAGATAACATTTGCTAGTACTATAAAAGCGAATGCTACCAACTTGTATGGTCAAACAGCAACAGTTACTGATAAAGATTTTTCTACTGAGATGAATAGTGCTATGGTATATGGGGCAGGGTTAACTACGGCTTTAATGAATAAAGAATAGTAAATTTTGTTACAAAAAATAAAAACAACAGTCTTGTGGATTGTTGTTTTTTGTTATGTAAATTACTTGTATGTATACAATATATTGGTTTCAGATTATATTACTCTAAAGGATTTTTTTAGAGATATGAAGATTTTGCTTTTTGCAAGCAAAACTGGTATAATGTATAAAATGAATTTCCCAAGGTGATAAAGATGACTAGAAAATAAACAAACACTTTTGCGTTTACAAATTAGATGTACAATGCTTTGACGAAAACGCTCCCTATATTTAACAACATAAATGTACGAAGGAGTCACTATTTTTGACTGTGAGTGTGAGTTGAGGTTGTCAGAAATTATATAAGGGAGATATAACAATGCGAATAATAAGAGCGTTAAAAACAGTCAACTATAGGTTATTAGCTGCCGTTTTTGCAACAATGTTATTGCCGACTGTTTACCAAACGGTTCGCATTTATTTTTTGGGAGACCTGCCCAGCGACAGCGGAATAAATATTGCAAGCCAGTTGTCTTGGGTAAATCTTTTTTATGAGGTTGTGCAAGAAGCACTAATTTTACCTTTATTTTTCTTGCTGGGGAAATCACTTGCAGATAAAACTGAATTTACAAATAAAGTTCGTACAGGACTTGTTGTTACCGCAGGAATTTATTTAGTTGTGTCTATCGTTATTATAGTTTGTGCAGAACCACTTGTCACTTTAATGGCTCAGGACGAGTCTTTAATCCATGCAACTGTCGATTATGTACGTTTGGAGACTATTGCTGCTTTATTCTCTACGCTTTGGCGTTTTATGTTGCTCGTATTGGTGACATTAAAAAAAGACTCCTATATGTACATTGTTTTAGGTGTGCAAATGGTTCTTTCGGTTTTGCTTGATATTTTCCTTATCAGTACATTATCTGTTTCTGCAAATATGGGTGTAAATGGAATTGCTGTTACAAATATTGTTGTTAATTTTACAATTTTAGTGATATCTTGTTTCCTGTTGCGAAGGGAGGGTATTCATTTATTCGCAAGAGGGAAGTGGAGTTTTGCTTGGTTGAAAGAATGGTTCAAGGTCGGTAAATTTTCTGGTTTAGAGTCTTTATTGCGCAATCTCGTGTTTATGTTTATGGTAGTACGTATGATTAATTTGGTGGCGGAGCAAGGAAATTATTGGATTGCAAACAATTTTATTTGGCAGTGGTTGTTGTTGCCAAGCCTTGCACTTGCTGATGTGATCAAAAAAGAAATTGGGGAAAATCGAGAAAATGTTCGTAACAAAACTTTTGGCTACTTGTGTCTGATTAGTATTTTTGCAATATTATGGTTAATTTCTATTCCTGCATGGAAACCATTTTTACAATATGTAATGAATGTTGCCGAATACGAAACTGTATTTAATATAGTCCTGTTAGAAACTGCTTTTTATATGACATTTTTATTTAATAGTTGTATATTTGACAGCACGTTTTATGGTCTTGGGAAAACGCACTTTATGCTGATACAATCAATTTGCATTGATGGTGTTTATTATGGTGTAATGTTTATTCTATACTTAACAGGTGTATTTGTTCCAAGTTTATTGGGTATTTGCCTCATGTTTGGCATTGGCATGGCTCTGGATTTTATTCCAACAATGATACTGTATATTCGCATGCTAAAAAAAGAAAATATCAAAATAGATTTTGTTTTAAAACAAAAGTCAAATTTGTAGAGCTAAAATATTTTTGGCGTGTAAAGTACTTGTACGTATACAACATATTGCTTGTGACATTCAATTAAGTTTTTTTACAAATTTTGCAGGGCAACCAGCGACTAGGGTGTCTGGCTCAACATCTCTTATTACTACTGAGCCAGCTGCAATTACCGCATTGTCCCCTATAGTAACATCTTTTAAAATTATAGAGTTTGCACCGATCCAAACATTATTACCGATACGAATTTCTCCAGAGACTATAGCACCATTTTGCGCTCTACTGCATTGAGTGGATGCTCAGTTGCATATATGGAAACATTTGGAGCAATTCTACAGTCATCACCTATCTGGATTTTTGCCGAATCCAAGATTGTCAAGCCTTAGTTGGCGAAAAAATTTTTACCAACATGTATATTATATCCATAATCACAATAAAATGGAGATAATATTGTTGTAGAGTGGTCAGCAGTGCCGAGGAATTTATTGAGCATTATGTTTCTCTTATTTTTCTTGTTCGGTGGTGTTTTGTTGTATTTATAGCAAAACTTGCGTGCTATTGCTCTTTGTGGTGCTAATTTTTTATCTTCACTATTGGGTATTAGCTTCATTTCTAATCCTTTTTTGTTTTATTCAATATAGTAAAATTGTGAGTGAAACGTATAAAACTATGCGTAAAATTATTTTATTTGCCAATCAATCTCTTTTTCGTGAATGGCTTTTAGTAATTCATTGGTTTTACTAAAATGCTTGCAACCAAAAAAGCCAGAATAAGCAGATAATGGGCTAGGGTGAGGTGCTGTTAACACAAAGTGTTTTGATGTATCAACATCTTTTGCTACTTCTTTTGCATAGTTACCCCACAAGATAAATATAATGGGTTTTTCTCTCTCGTTGAGTTTTTGGATTATCGCACTAGTTAATTGCTCCCAACCTTTGCCTTTGTGGCTATTAGCAAGCCCTGCTCGTACAGTTAGTACAGAATTTAGCAGTAGTACACCTTGTTTTGCCCAAGGGGTGAGGTCGCCATTGGTTGTAGACATCTCGATGCCCAAGTCATTGTGTATTTCTTTGTAAATATTTTGCAGCGATGGTGGCAATTCAACTCCTTTTTGTACGCTAAAGCACAAGCCATGTGCTTGATTTACTCCATGATATGGGTCCTGACCAATTATCACAACCTTTACTTGGTCATAGGGCACTAGGTTAAGAGCATTAAAAATATTTTTTTCTTCAGGGTAAATTGTGTAATGGCTATATTCACTGCTTAAAAATTTTTCTAATTCAGCAAAATAAGGTTTATCAAATTCCTCTTTTAACAAATTGTACCAGTTTTTTGCTATTATCATTTTTGTCCTCTTACTGTGTAATATATAATATATATAGGAAGTGTTTTTATAAACTTCGCATTATATTAAGATTAGTATAAATAATTAGCTTTCAAAAGTAAAGTGCTTGGCTGGTATTTACTACTTTTGCCATATTAATGGGACTGTAAATTTGCCTTGTTTGTCTTATCTCCATTAACAGAATGTATCGAGCGCTAGATTGATTAGGTTATTATAGTATTATCAAGTACTAGACTGCCAAAGATTGGGTCACGTTATCTGTTTTGCTATTGTAGTAGAGTGTAGGCGGGGGTGTATTTTAGTAATTGTGCATGAGTGTTATAGTGAGTGTAAAAGTGGTTACATGAGATAACCTAGTTGGTGGAGAAGTCGTGGTGGATTATAAAATATTACGCAAAACTGACAGTAAAATTGTGTGCTAATATGTCTAAAATGGCATAAAAATGCACAAACACCCGGCTAGGTTTTAAATCAAAGTCCAAAAAAGAGGCAAAATCAGCAAAAAAATCCAAAGTTTTTTAGATTTTTTGAAAAAAGTTGTTGACTTTGCTCTTTAATGCTGATATACTACCAGCGTTATCACCTCACGAGGGGATAGCAAGGTAGATTGACAACTGAATAGTTTTTTGAAACAAGATTAAGGTTTTTTTGTAGGTCTTGTCAATTCCGACACATTTGTGTCAATAATGATGAAATTTACAAAACTACATTATTTACGTGAATAACGCAAGTGATTTTAGTTTTGAGTTTAGTATTAAACATTAGAGTTTGATCCTGGCTCAGGACGAACGCTGGCGGCGTGCTTAATACATGCAAGTCGTACGGGGTATAGCAATATACCTAGTGGCGAACGGGTGAGTAACACGTGAGTAACCTGCCCTATACAGGGGGACAACAGCTGGAAACGGCTGCTAATACCGCATAAGACCACGGCACCGCATGGTGCAGAGGTAAAAGGCTACGGCCAGTATAGGATGGGCTCGCGCACTATTAGCTAGTTGGTGAGATAACAGCCCACCAAGGCAACGATAGTTAGCCGACCTGAGAGGGTGATCGGCCACATTGGAACTGAGACACGGTCCAGACTCCTACGGGAGGCAGCAGTAGGGAATATTGGGCAATGGAGGAAACTCTGACCCAGCAACGCCGCGTGAAGGATGAAGGTTTTCGGATTGTAAACTTCTGTTATGAGAGAAAAATAAATGATGGTATCTCATGAGTAAGCCCCGGCTAACTATGTGCCAGCAGCCGCGGTAATACATAGGGGGCGAGCGTTGTCCGGAATTACTGGGCGTAAAGAGAGCGTAGGCGGTCCTGCAAGTCAGGGGTGAAATCCCGGGGCTTAACCTCGGAACTGCCCCTGAAACTGCAGAACTAGAGTGTGGGAGAGGAAGATGGAATTCCAAGTGTAGCGGTGGAATGCGTAGATATTTGGAGGAACATCGGTGGCGAAGGCGATCTTCTGGAACACAACTGACGCTGAGGCTCGAAAGCGTGGGGAGCAAACAGGATTAGATACCCTGGTAGTCCACGCCCT